>NZ_MWQY01000008.1 GCF_002087085.1 Marispirochaeta aestuarii
TCATTACACCACATGGAGGTATTTTTTTCTACACGTGAAAATCGCTCAGGTTAGGAATAAGTCAGATTATGAGACTACAGAGATCACAACCCCTCGCCAGAAGACTGTTCCTGCGCTACGGGCTTATATCCCTCGCTCTGATTCTGATTGTCGGCCTGGGGCTCTTTTTTGTTCTTTCCAACTGGGTGAACAGGAACATCCGCAGTTCCCTGGAAAAAACAAACAGAAGCATTGTCGAAATCATCGAAAACGGTGCCCGCAGAGAGATTCGGCGCCTGCTGCAGGCGGAAGTAAGCGCTGCCATGGACCGGATTGCCCGGATGCGCAGCGAAGCCCGGGAAGCGGGAGCCGGGGAACAGCAGATCCGGCAGATGGTAATCGATATGCTGGCGGCCGAGCACATAGGCAGGGAAGGCTATTTTTTTATCATCCACGGCAGCGGGAAGGTCATCTACCATCCCCGGAAGGAACTGGTGGGTGAGGAGGTCAGAAACCTCGACTTTATTCAGGCCATGAAGGAACAGAGGCGGGGCTTCATGGAGTATGAGAGTCGCCTTCCCGGGGAAGAGCAGGTTCGGGAAAAAGCCCTGGTATCGGACGTAATTACCGACTGGGACTGGATTATCGCCGCCTCGGTATACTGGACCGATTATCCCCGGCTCTTTGATATCAACAGCCTGGATGATTTTATCCAGTCCATAGATCTGGGAGACCGGGGGTACTCCTTTGTCGTTAACGGGGAGGGGACCCTACTTGTTCACCCCACCCTCCGGGGACGCAGCCTGCCGGAAACTGACACACCACTTCTTTCAATAATGCGAAGGGGCGCAGAAACATCCTCTTCAGGTTTTATCCCTTATTCCTGGCATCCTGATGGCCGGGACCGATGGGAGAAAAAACTGCTCCACTATATTCAATTGAAGGAGTTCGACTGGTATGTGGCCTCCACGGTATACCTGACTGATGTTCAGAGGCCTCTGTGGAGACTGGGGATATTCATTTTCCTCTTCAGTATCCTTACACTGATAATCTTTCTGATAGTATCTTCGAGGTTCGGCAGGATACTCTCCCGGCCTCTCGACTCGATCAATGAGTGCCTCGATAAGGGAGAAGCCGGGGATTACAGCCGTCGGGTCGCCCCTGTGGGCGTCAAGGAACTGGATGCTCTGGCGGAACACTTCAACCGTTTTATGGAACAGCTGGAACAGGGAAAGGAAGTCGCCATGTCCCTGGAAACCCTCCGGGCTCTGTCGGATACGGTGTTTCAGAACACCATAGAAGGCATCGCCATTACCGACCTTGAAGGCACGATTCAGCAGATAAACCAGGCTTTTACCGAGATCACCGGATACACCATGGACGAGGTGCTGGGAAAGAACCCCAGGATGCTCAAGTCGGATCGTCACGAGAGGGATTTTTATGAATACATGTGGCGGTCCATTAACGAAACCGGCAGATGGAGCGGTGAAATCTGGAACCGGAGAAAAAGCGGAGAGGCCTATCCTGAATGGCTCTCCATTACCACCCTTCGCGGAAACAGCAATGAGCCGGTGGGATACATAAGCATCTTTCACGATATATCCCGACAGAAGAAAACGGAACAGAGGCTCAGCTATCAGGCATATCACGACGCCCTGACGGGACTCCCGAACAGAAGTCTCTTCCGTGACCGCCTGGAAATGGCCATTGCATCGGCCAACCGTACGGGCGAAAAAGGTGCGGTTATATTCATGGATATCGATAACTTCAAGCAGGTAAACGATGTTCTGGGACATATTCAGGGCGATCAGTTCCTCTCAATCCTGGCCGAACGTCTGGTGCGTTCAATCAGGGAGGTCGATACTGTGGCCCGTCTGGGGGGCGATGAGTTCTCCCTGCTTCTCCCGGTACTCCAGGAGCAGACCGATGCCATCGAGGTGCTTACCCGTATTATTGACAGAATTGAGGAGCCCGTACTCCTGGGGACCAAGACCATCCATCCCAGGGCCAGTTTCGGGATTACCTACTTTCCGGAGGACGGAAACGACTCCGACCGGCTCATGCGTAACGCGGACATGGCCATGTATCGTTCAAAACATCGGGGCGACGGGGGATACACCCTGTTCAATGCAAACATCGAGAAGAAAAACCTGCGCCGGACATCCCTGGAAGACAAGCTGCGCGGGGCCGTCACCGCGGGACACTTCCTGGTCTATTATCAGCCCCAGTACAGCCTCGAACAGAAACGGGTCACCGGTTTCGAGGCCCTTATCCGCTGGAATGACCCTCAGGAGGGGTGGATTTCCCCGGGAGAGTTCATTCCCATCGCAGAATCCAGCGGCCTTATCTCCGCCATCGATACCTGGACCCTGCGTCAGGCCCTGGGAACCATAAATACGCTGAACCGGGAAACAGGAAAGCAGTACACCATCAGCGTCAACGTATCGGCCCTGCAGTTTCGCGAGGAAGGATTTGTAGAGTCGATTCTGGCGGCCCTGAATGCCACGTCTTTTCCGCCGGAGCTGCTGGAACTGGAGATAACCGAGAGTACCGCCATGCAGAATGTAAGCGCGGCCATAGCGAAGATCGAAGAGCTCAGCAAAAGGGGAGTCTGTTTTGCCGTGGATGACTTTGGCACAGGATACTCTTCGCTGAGTTACCTGAACCGACTGAAGGCAGATACCCTCAAGATCGACAGCTCCTTCATTCAGGAACTCGACACCGTTCCCGAGGCAGCCGCTGTTGTCACCTCCGTAATTGCCCTTGGAAAGAACCTGGGCATGAGGATAATAGCAGAGGGAGTGGAAACCGAGGCACAGCTCGAATTCATACAGAAACACTCCTGCTCCATCATACAGGGCTACCTGTTCGGACGCCCCATGCCCTTCGAAGAACTGAAAGAGTTTCTGAAACATGAAGCCTGACAGGAAATTCCATGGCATTTTTCTACCTTTGCCACAATTGGAATTGCCTGTGCTTGACAAAAATCCGTTAATCGGCTAAGTTCTGCTGACCTAAACGGGGGTGTGGCGAAGCTGGTTATCGCGCCGGCCTGTCAAGCCGGAGACCGCGGGTTCAAGTCCCGTCACTCCCGTTATACGAGCCTCCGCTTCTGCGGAGGTTTTTTTATACCCCCCTATAATCCCGTGACCTGATCAGATCCCAGCACAGTCAGAAAATAATTCCACAGTGCGTCAGAAGGCGGCGGGGCCAGGCAGCGTACCATCCTGCCCTTTTCTCCGATGGGATGTTCAAAAACGAGGGACCGGGCGTGGAGGGAAATACCGCCGTCGGGGTTCGAACGCCTGGCACCGTACTTCAGGTCTCCCCGGATATGCATACCCCGGGCCGCCAGCTGACAACGGATCTGGTGATGCCGGCCGGTACCGATCTCGACCTCGAGCAGACAGTAACGGTCTCCTCTGGCCAGGAGTCTGTACTTCAGCAGGGCCCGTTTGGCGCCCTTCGCCTGTCTGCTCCCCGGAGAGGCCTGGGAGGCAACAAAGGATTTATTCTTCTTTACATCCTTCCAGAGAAGATCATCAAAACTCCCCTCCTCCTCCGGAGGCGGTGTATCCACCAGAGCCCAGTAGCGCTTTTCCACCAGGCCCTCACGAAAAAGGGCATTGATCCTGGAGAGGGCCTTCCCCGTTTTGGCAAAGATAACGGCCCCGCTGGTGGGCCGGTCCAGCCGGTGGGTGACCCCCAGAAAGACATTCCCCGGTTTGGCATCCCGGATACGAATGTACTCCTTGACGGCCTCCCCCATGGGGGAATCCCCGCTGCTGTCTCCCTGGACAAGTTCCCCGGGGAGCTTATTTACGACAATAAGATGGTTGTCCTCGTAGAGGACCCGTTCAGAAAAAGCTGATTCGGACACATCCCCTTGTACCCTCCCGGCAGCTCATGGTCAAGAGTCCTGGCCGTGCAGTCTTTTGTTTCAAGATGTTGCTTAATCGCTATTTTCTCTAAAATGTATATTTTTGCTTGACAGCAATCCAAAAGGGATACATTATGAGTACAGTCAACATTTATAGTTGATTGATACAACAAACAGACCCTTTGGAAGGAGCCCTTTGCGGCATGAAGCATCTGTCCATCGAAGAATACCCGGAAGGTATTCTCATACTCGATACATCTACCCTGCAGATACAGGATGGTAACGCACGGGCCGCCGAACTTTTCGGGATCGACAAAGAGAGGATCCCGGAATTCAGGCTGCCGGAGCTTCTTCCGGAGGCGGCGTCCCTGATTTTCGACGGGGAAGCCGCCTCCATGATCCACGAATTACCCGATAAAACAGGGACCAGGGTACTGGAAATCAGCCTGGCTCCCCGGGAAAAGGACAGAACTTCCAGCCGCCCTCTTTTTCTGCGGGAGATTACATCCCATTGTGCAATCCGCCGGGAGCTGGAAAAGGAGCTTGAACGTCACCGCCTGCTGGATCAAGAGACCCATCACCGGGTAAAAAACAGTCTTGCCATCGTCTCATCCCTGATAGGCCTTAAGTCGGTGGACCTTGAAAACCCCGGGGAACTCTTCCACCTTGCCAGCCAGGTGGATGCCATAGCAGCCATACATCATGAGCTGGCAAAGAAACCCGGCAGCCTCAGAATCAATATCTGCTCATACCTGAGCACGGTGGTACAGAACGCCCTCCGTGCCTACGGTTTCCAGCAACTCCTTCCGGAAATGAACATCGAAAACCAGGATGTTCCCGCCAAAACGGCGACAAGCCTGGGCATTATTGTCAACGAGATTATCATCAACGCCTGCAAATACGGCTTCAAGTCCGGGACCCTTTCCGAAGCCAGGGTCTGGCTTGAGCTCAGCACCATAAGCCGGACCGACGGGACAGAAATAATGCTCAGGATAGGGAACAACGGCACCTTCCACACAGTAAACTCCCCTGCCGGGGACTCCTCGGGGACAGGAATGGCCCTGATCAACTCCCTGCTTCAGGAGATGAATGCCCGCCTTACGGTAACAAAAGAACCCCATCCCATTTTTGAGATCCGCTTGACCTTGACCGGTAAATAGGGGTAGCTTTTTTTCAGGTGCTTGGATCAACCATAACGACCGAGACGCCTGAAGGATCGCCATGAGACATTCCCAGCCTGCCCTTTGCTCAAATATCGGGAGCTTCAATGATCGAGCTTGACGGGGTGAGCTATACCTATCCGGGATCAGAAAGCCCTGCAGTCTCGAAGCTGAGCACCCGGATCAATCCCGGGGAGATAACCCTCCTGGCAGGATCCAACGGTTCAGGAAAATCAACCCTGACCCGGCTTATCCTCGGGCTGCTGGAACCCGACGAGGGAAGCATACGCATCGACGCGAATACCAGCCCGAATAATCGCCGCAGCCTTATCGGTCTGGTGCGGCAGGATCCCCGCAGCCAGCTTATTGCCTCCCTTGTCGACGAGGAGGTTGCCTTCGGCCCGGAAAACATCGGGCTTGCCAGGGAGGAGATCCGCGTGCGGGTGGCGGAATCCCTGGAAAAGGTCGGCCTGTCCGGTTTCGATGACCGTAATCCGGACACCCTCTCCGCAGGACAGCAGCAGCGTCTTGCCATCGCCGGTGTTCTTGCCATGAAACCCGCCTACGTAATCTTTGACGAGGCCTCCTCCATGCTCGATCCCGCAGGGCGGGAGGATTTCTATCGGCTCTGCAGGGAACTTGCCGCCTCGGGTGTGGGAGTCCTGAGTATTAGCCATTTTCCCGACGAAGCCCTTCAGGCGGATACGATGATCCTCCTGGAAAAAGGATCACTGGCCGCCCAGGGACCTCCCCTCACTGTCTTTCGCCAAAGGCCGGAGCTGAAGCGCTCTTTTCTGCTCAGGCTTACCGAAGCCCTCAGAAACCGGGGGATCTCACTCCCCGACAGGATCAGTACCCCCGGGGAGCTGATCGCCGGTCTTGATGCTTTGCTGACAGAGGGAGAAGGAAGAAGATGAACCCGGTTATACGTGTTGCCGGACTTGAATACCATTACGGCAGACAGGAGAAAAACCTCCCCTCTCCCCCGAAGGTCCTCGAAGGAATCGATCTGCGGGTGGAAAAAGCCGAACTTTTGGCAATTATCGGTGCCACAGGCTCGGGTAAAACGACCCTGCTGCAGATACTGGCGGGACTTCTGCTTCCTCAAAAGGGAGAGGCCAGGGTCCTCGGTCTTGATCTGGGCAACCCGAAGATCGGGGAAAAAGAGCTGGACGCCCACCGTCGGCGGACAGTTATAGCCCTGCAGCGTCCGGAGGAGATGCTCTTCCGGACCTATGTCGGGGATGACGTTGCCTACGGACCCGCCAACTACGGCATCAGGGGGCGGGCCCTGGCCCTGCGGGTAAAGGAGGCCATGGAAACCATGGGCCTCTCCTACACCCGCTTCAAGGACCGGCGCACCGACTCCTTAAGCGGCGGAGAGATGCGCAAGGCGGCCCTGGCGGGGGTTCTGGCACTGAAGCCGGAGATCCTGCTTCTGGATGAGCCGGCGGCGGGACTCGATCCGCCCTCTGCAGGAGACCTTTTCCGGCGGATAAGGGATCTTCGCGCCGGAGGGGTCACCGTTATCTTCTCTACCCACGACATGGACCAGGTCATGCTGGCCGACAGGGCGGCGGTTTTTCGCGAAGGACGCCTCCTGGCCGTCGAGTCTCCGGAACAGCTCTTTTTCCACAGCGATATCCCCGAGAAGGCTGGGCTCCTTCCCCCGGAGTCCGCCCGTATCTGCCGGAGCCTTATGGACAGGGGAATGGATCTCCGGAGCAACAGCGCCTTCGCCCAGGATCCTGAAGCTCTGGCGGAGATCATCGCAGGAGGCCTGGCATGAAGGATTTCGGAAGCTTCGGCGGAGGATTTGAGCTTTTCCGCCGACAGGCCTGTTCAGGTCCCCTGGGCCGGCTTCATCCGGGAGTCAAAGCAGCGGGGCTTGTCATCGGCATCGGAACAATCAGCCTGATCAGTTCCGCCAGCGGTCTTTTTATCATTCTCTGCTGCCTCCTGTGGGCAGCCGGCATCTCCGGTCTGTCGCCCTCCAGGCTCTTCAGACCCCTGCTTCCCGTTGCGCCCTTTCTTGTACTGCTTGTACTGCTTCACGGGGTCACCCGCAGCGGTTCCCCGGAGGAGGCCCTTCTCTCCCGGGGGGACATTCTCCCCATGCTGATCATGAGCCTGCGAATCATCACCCTGATGGGCTGGATAGGACTCTCCAGCGCCACGGTAACCACCCCGGAGGTGAGTTACGGAATAGAGTCCCTCTTTTCGCCCCTGGAACGCCTCGGCTTTCCCGCCGGGGAGCTGGGACTCATCGCCACCGTCACCTTCCGCTTTATTCCCTTTTTACGGGAAGAGAGCGAACGCCTGGCCAAGGCCCAGACCGCCCGGGGCGGCAGCCTGGGCTTCAGGTCCGCCAACCCCTTCCGCAGAATGAAAGCCGCCCTTCCCACCATGGTACCCCTTTTTATCGGGACCCTGAGACGGGCGGAGGTTCTGGCGGAGTCCATGCACCTCCGGGGCTACGACGAAAAAGGTGGCAGAATACGCCTGCGCCGGTATCGCTTGAAGCCTCAGGACCTTCTCTGGTCCGCAGCAGGCGCCGCTGTCCTGGGTGCCGCCGTTCTTATGCAGTACGTAAATACGGACGCTCGTCTTGTACGGGCACTGATACATATCATTTTCATTTTTAAAGGAGCTGCAGTATGAATACACGAATACGTTTTCTGGTGATAACCGGTGCCCTGGGGGCCCTCTCCATCGTCCTCTCCCTGACTCCCCTGGGATTCATCCCCTGGGTCGGTGGAGCCTCCCTGACAACCATGCACATTCCGGTCATTGTGGGGGCGATCATCGAGGGACCCGTCGCCGGTGCCATAATCGGAGGTATCTTCGGAATCTTCGGAATGATCCGAGCCGCCATAGCGCCCCAGGGGCCCCTGGATCCCCTCTTCGTCAATCCCCTGGTCTCCCTTCTGCCGAGGCTCCTGATCGGTCCCGCCGCCTGGGCTGTCTGGAGCTTTCTGAAACGCTTCCCCCTTCCTGCCCTGACCCTGGCGGGTATCGCCGGAAGCCTGGTAAACACCGTACTGGTCTTGAGCGCCCTGGGGCTCCTGGAAGCCCTGCCCTGGAAGGTCATAGCCGGCGTTGCCGTGGCCAACGGACTGCCGGAAGCCGCCGCAGCGGCCCTGATTACCCTGGCGGTGGTGGCGGCCTGGAAGCGCATCGATACCGGAAAAGGACGCTCATCCCTTGAGGACCTGGAATAATGCTGCTGGCAATCGATATCGGCAACTCGAACATCGTCTTTGGTCTCTACGGCAGCCGGGGATGGATCGACCACTGGCGGATCCACACGGATCACAACAAAATGCCCGACGAGTACGCCGTCCTCTTCCGTGACATCCTCAGGGAAGAGAGCGTACCCCGCGAAGCCATCGGTACCACGATAATCAGCTCCGTGGTTCCCCATCTTACCGAAAAGATCAAGGAAGTCACCCAGGCTCTCACGGGCAAGGACCCCCTCATCGTCGGTCCCGGCATAAAAACCGGTATAAAGATACGCACCGATAATCCGGCGGAGGTGGGTTCAGATCTGGTCTGTAACGCCGTCGCCGCCTACGAGCGGGTAAAGGGCAACTGTATAATTGTCGATTTCGGGACAGCCCTGACCTTTACCGCGGTCAACGACAAAGGCGACCTGATGGGAGTCGCCATTGCACCGGGTATTCAGGCCGGGGCGGGTGCCCTGGCCGCCTCAACAGCCCAGCTGCCCCAGGTCTGGCTTCAGGAACCGGAGCACGCCATAGGCAAAAACACCACCCAGTCCATCCGTTCGGGAATCCTCTTCGGTTACGCCGGGCTCGTGGAAGGACTGATACGCCGGATCCGGGCGGAGCTCGGGGGAGAAGCGACGGTTATCGCCACGGGAGGCCGGGCCTCGGTCATAGCGCCCCTTACCGACTGCATTACCCTGGTGGAGCCCTGGCTTATCCTGGAAGGACTGCGGCTCATAGCAGGACGAAACAACTGGTCCGCACAAAGGGCTGTATGAATTTGCATTTTCCCGAAGGAATGTTCATACTGAAGAGAGGAGGAGCGCAATGTCGGGTCCGCAATCCACAATCAATACCCTTACGCGTCAGTATCTGACCTTTCATCTGGAAAAGGAGCTGTACGCTGTTGACGTCCGGAATGTACGGGAGGTGCTGGAGGTACCCAGAATAACAAAGATTCCCCGTATGCCTGAGTTCATGAAGGGGGTAATCAACCTCCGGGGCAGCGTCGTTCCGGTAATAGATCTGCGCCTCAAGCTTGAGCTGCCCTCGGCGGAGCAGACCGAAAGCACCAGCATTATCATTCTGGAAGTTCTCCACAAGGGGCAGGAGCTGCAGGTAGGGGCCTTCGTCGATTCCGTTGACGAGGTCGTCGAGATCGACGAAGCCAGCATCGAACCTGCACCGAAGTTCAGCACCCAGATCAATGCCGATTTTATCAATGGTATCGGAAAAATGGACGAGGAGTTCGTTATTATCCTGAACACCTTCAAGGTCTTCAGCGAAACCGAGCTTGGAATCCTCTCCGCCGCTAATGACGAAGCAGTGCCGGCGGAGCAGTAAACCTATCCCCGGTTTTTCAGCTTCGCCCAGGTATCCTTTAATCCCACGGTGCGGTTGAAGACCGGGGCTTCCGGGGTGGAATCCAGGTCCACCGTATAGTATCCCTGACGCAGAAACTGGAAAATTCCTTCAATGGAACCGTTTTTCTCTCCCCTGGCAGCCTCCGCCAGGGCCGGTTCGAGCTTAACTCCCTGTACTATCTCCAGGGAATCGGGATTCATGATCTCTGCAAAATCCCCATCATGTTCCCAGGGGCGTTCTTCACTGAAAAGTTCGCTGTAGTTCCTGACCTCCGCCTCAACGGCATGTCTGGCGCTGACCCAGTGGCTGGTTCCCCTGACCCTGCGTCCGTCTTCGCTCCAGCCGCCCCGGCTTTCGGGATCGTAGGTGCAGATGACCTCCGTCACCCGGCCGGAATCATCGGTCCGGTAGTCTGTGCAGGTTACATAGTAGGCGTGTTTAAGACGAATCTCGTTTCCCGGGGCAAGGCGGAAGAACTTCTTCGGAGGATCCACCATAAAGTCCTCCTCCTCGATGTAGAGATCACGGCAGAAGGGGATCTTTCTGCTTCCCGCCTCCGGGTCCTCCGGGTTGTTCTCCCCGTCGAACCACTCCACCTGGTCCTCCGGATAGTTGCTTATGGTCAGCTTCAGGGGCTTGAGAACCGCCATTCTCCTGAGGGAACGACGGTTAAGGTCTTCCCGCAGACAGTATTCCAGCTGTCCCGAATCGATAATGCTGTGGGCCTTTGAAATGCCGATCATCTCCACAAAGGCCTTGATTGCTTCCGGAGTATAGCCCCGGCGGCGCAGGCCCCGGATCGTGGGGACTCTGGGGTCGTCCCAGCCGGAGATCAGACCGTCTTTCATCAGACGGACGTAGAAGCGTTTTGATAAAAGGGTATTGGTTATCTGCAGACGGGAGAACTCAATCTGCCGGGGACGATGAACCGGGAGCTGTTCCAGAAACCAGTCATACAGAGGACGGTGATCCTCGAACTCCAGGGTACAGAGGGAGTGGGTGATCCCCTCGAAGGAGTCTTCAAGGCCATGGGCCCAGTCGTACATGGGGTAGATGCACCAGGCATCCCCCTGACGGTAATGGGCAGCGTGCTGAATGCGGTACATCACCGGGTCCCGCATGTTGATGTTGCCGGAGCTCATGTCTATTTTTGCCCGAAGGACCCGTTCTCCGTCGGGGAACTCCCCTTTGCGCATGCGCCGGAAGAGATCGAGGTTCTCCTCCGCGCTCCGGTTGCGGTAGGGACTCTCCCTGCCGGGCTCGGTCAGGGTCCCCCGGTACTCCCGGATCTCGTCGGCGGAAAGGTCATCCACGTAGGCCAGGCCTTTTTTTACAAGCTCCTCCGCGAGTTCATACATCCGTTCAAAGTAATCCGAGGCGAAGGTAAGATTGGCCCACTGATATCCGAGCCAGAGGACGTCCTCCTGGATCCCGTCTATAAACTCCTGTTCCTCTTTGAGGGGATTGGTATCGTCCATGCGCAGATTGCAGTAACCGCCGTAGCGCCGGGCAGTCTCGAAATCGACATAGATGGCTTTGGCGTGGCCTATGTGCAGGTAGGCATTCGGTTCAGGAGGAAAACGGGTTACAATCCTGTCGGGTACTTTTCCTGCGGCAAGGTCGCTGTCCACGGCCTCCCAGATAAAGTTTGTTCTGGTATCAGCATCGCTCATGTACGAACTCCTCTCTATTTCTCCAATGGCTGTCGATTTTTTCAGCTGCATTGTAAATTAAAGAGGAGGACGTTACAAGCGAAGGAACATATCCTCCGTACTAGTCCCCCCGGTCCACCGCTGTTTCCGGCACTACCAGAACAGGACACGAAGCCCGGCGCACAAGTTCAGAGTCGACGCAGCCGAACAGCAGCTTGTAAAATGCACCGTGGGCATGGGCACCCACTACTATCATGTCGACGCCCCGTTCCTCGGCGGTTTCCAGGATAGCCTGTGCGGGGTCTCCGGTCATCAGAACGGCTTCGACATTCAGCCCGTCACCCTTGAGCTGCTTTTCGATAAGATCGAGGGCGTGTTTATCATTCTTGAGCTGTTCGACCTCGATCTCCCTGCGCACGGATTCATCCAGTCCGAATCCCAGGATACCGTGGTAGGTGTAGCCGGGAGAATAGTAGATATAGCCCGTCTGGGGTGGTTCCGTGTGAAGAAGCAGCAGTTTTGCCTGCCATGCCTTGGCCAGGTCCGAACCGTAGCGCAGAACCGGACCGCTGAGATCGGAGAAGTCATGGGCGATTAATATGGTCTTCATGGTGTTCCTCCTTGCCTCACATTAAAGGTAAACGCCGGAGCGCCGGTTTGGCAAGGATAAAACACCAGAAGTGTCCGGGCTCAGGGTTCCAGGATTTCCGGCGGGTCTTCTCCTTCCGGAACAAAGATCAGGGCATCGGAGTTGATGCAGAAGCGCAGGCCCGTGGGATCAGGACCATCGGTAAAAACATGCCCGAGATGGGCGCCGCTCAGGGAATCCACCACCTCGATACGCCGCATAAAAAGGGAATTGTCCGCGATCAGGGTAACGGCATCCTTGTCGATGGGAGCGTAAAAGCTGGGCCATCCGCTGCCGGAGTCATATTTTGTATCGGAACTGAAGAGGGGCTGACCTGTGGCGGCGGAGTAGTAGGTTCCCTTCTCATAGAACTTGTCGTACTTGCCGCTGAAGGCATATTCGGTACCTTCTTCGCAGAGAATGTAGTACTGATCATCCGTCAGACGCTGTCTCCACTCTACTTCCGACAGCTGCACCGGAAAATCGATCTCCTCCTTGTCCGTATGCACCGTATACCCCTGAAGCCCGCGGGTCTTCGATTCGGCAACGAGAATAAGCCCGGGTAACAGCAGAAGCAGAACCAGGGCGATACTGAAACGTCTCATAGAGTCCTCCTTGGGATCTTCCCGTCGGTAAATTTCCATATTTACGACTATAAAAGTCAAATTAATTCTGGAATCGCCCCGGCGGGAGCCCCCTGACAAAACCGGCGGGATGGTCTATAGTGGGTCCTTGGGAACATAACAAACACATTTCCAGGGAGCTTGATAATGCAAATTGTACAGAAGAAAACCACACCGGCGCTCAGATCGATAGTGATTGTGCTGGTATTACTTTTAATCCTGGCGACTCCTGCCTTTGCCGGCGGGAACAAGGAGAAGGCAGCGGAGAACCAGGGAAAAACGGAACAGGCTGCTGAAGCTTCACAGCCGGAGAACCAGAACGGAGACCAGGCCGGGAGCGCGGAAAATTCAAATAAAAAGCGCAGTACCCTGGCGGTCGCTTCCGGTGGAGCGGTAGCCTCGGTAAACGGGGAAGTCATTACCGAAGATGCCTTCAACGCCCAGATTGAAAACCTGCGGAAGAGCTACCGTGCCCAGCGTGGCAGCGATATCCCCGCCCAGGAGCTGGATAAACTGAAGAAACAGGTCGTTCAGGCCATGATAACAAAGAACGTGCTGCTGCAGAATTTCCGTGAACTCGGCTTCTCCGTTGATCCCGACAGGGTTGACAGGGAGATTCAGAATGTAAAAGACAATTACGGCTCCGAGGCGGAGTTCGAGAAGTCCATGGCCGACCAGGGTTACGACATGGAACGGCTCAGGAAAGAGATTACCCAGAGCCTGCAGGTTTTCATGGTCCAGCAGCATGTGGTGGAAGACGTGGAAGTGACCGACGAGGAGATGCGCCGGGCCTACAACTCGAATGTCGACCAGATCGCCCAGCCTGAAACCGTTCGTGCCCGCCACATCCTGGTAAGCCTGGAGGAAGGCGCCACGGAAGAGGACAAGGCGGCGGCCCGGGAAAAGATCGAGGCTATTCAGGAAGAGCTTGCCGCGGGTGCGGATTTTGCCGAGCTGGCAAAGGAGAAGTCCGAGGGCCCCAGCAGCAAGAACGGCGGCGACCTGGGGTATTTTTCAGCCGACAAGATGGTCCCCAGCTTCTCCGACGCAGCCTTTGCCCTGCAGCCCGGCGAGGTAAGCGGCATCGTGGAGACCCGCTTCGGCTACCATATAATCAAGCTGGAGGACCGCAAGGACGCCTGGCTGCCCAGCTTTGACGAGGTAAAAGAGCATTTAAGGCCCCAGCTGGAACAGCAGAAGGCCCAGATGGTTTTCCAGGAGTATGTTCAGCAGCTGCAGGGTAAGGCGGAAATCGAGATTCTGCGCCCCGACCTGAAGCCGGAACAGCAATAAATCTCCAAAGCTGTGGAATTATTTACACCGCTCCCCTTTCGGGAGCGGTTTTTTATTGACTTACAAAAGCCATATGCTCTATCTTGATAGAAATTAACGAATTCCTGAGGAGAACAGAGAATGTTTAAAAGAATCGCACTTGTTTTTATGATTTCTTTAATTGGTTTCGCCCTTTTTGCCGGCGGACAGCAGGACGACAACATGTATGTCTTCGCCTCCGACGTGGCCTGGGCCCCCATGGAGTTTGTAGACGAGAACGGCGATATGGTAGGCTTTGACATCGACCTGATGGCGGCCATTGCCGAAGAAGCCGGCTTCGAATACGAAATCCGCAACACCGCCTGGGACGGAATTTTTGCAGGACTCGCCAATGGTGCCTATGACGGAGTTATCTCCTCGGTAACCATTACAGACGACCGTAAAAAAGCCATGGACTTTTCCGAGCCCTACATCAATGCCGGTCAGGTACTGATTGTCCGCAAGGAGCTCAACGGAGTTACAAGCCTTGCCGACATGAAGGGCATGAAGGTAGGCGTCCAGAACGGCACCACCGGCGACTTTGTCGTGGAAGACGCCGAAGGGGTTGAGCGCCGGGCCTATGACGAGATCGGTTTTGCCGTGGAAGACCTGATGAACGGTAATGTCGAGGGTGTTGTCTGCGATTCTCCTGTAGCTGCCGACTATGTGCTTCAGAACAAGAACTACAAGGGTGCCCTGAAGATCGTCGGCGAACCCTTTACCGAAGAATACTATGGAATCGCTGTTCAGAAGGGAAACACCGAGCTGCTGAACAAGATCAACGCCGGCCTGAAAAAGATCATTGAATCCGGCAAGCGGGACGAGCTGATCGATAAATGGCTGCGATAGACCAGCCGGCAAAGGGCACCAGGATCGAGGTAACCGACGGTGCCCTTCTGCCCGTAAAAAGCGAACGGGGTATCCTGAACTCCTGGAGGGTTACCTTTGTTTTTTCCATTGTCATGCTGGCGATCCTCTTTTTCTTTTATGAGGATCCCTACTCCCAGATTGTCTATGTTGTTGCCAAGGGAATCCCCATAACCTTCAATGTCACAGTTTTCGCGATCCTCGGCTCAATCTTCATCGGTCTCTTTGCAGGACTCGGCCAGATTTCCCGGGTACGCATCGTCAACCTGATCGCCGGGGTCTATATCGAACTGATCCGGGGTATTCCCCTCCTGGTGCAGCTGATCTTTATCTATTACGCCCTGGGACGTTTCTTCAAGATCGAGGGAGCGGTGGCTGCGATTATCGCTCTCTCCATCTGTTACGGCGCCTATATGGGGGAGATCTTCCGGGCGGGAATTCAGTCCATCCCCAAGGGGCAGATGGAAGCTGCTCTTGCCCTGGGACTCTCCCGGGGACAGGCCATGCGCCTGGTAATACTGCCCCAGACCATCAAGATAATCCTCCCGGCCATCGGCAACGAGTTCATAGCCATGCTCAAGGACTCTTCCCTGGTTTCGGTCATCGCCCTCCGGGATATTCTCCGGCGGGGGCGGGAATACATAGCCAGAACCTTTCTGTCCCTGGAGACCATGGCCATAGTCGCCCTGGTGTATCTGGTAATTACCCTTGTGCTCTCCAAACTTGTTGCTATACTTGAAGACAGGATGAAGACCAGTGAAACCTAGAATTCGAATAGAGGAGGCCGTAAAGAATTTCGGCCACGTACAGGCTCTGAAGGGCGCCAGCCTGGAGGTTCAGCCGGGAGAGGTCGTTCTGATCATCGGTCCTTCCGGTTCCGGGAAAAGCACCCTGCTCCGCAGCGTCAACCGGCTTGAACGCCTGACCAGCGGCCATATCTGGATAGACGACGACCGCGTTTCCGGACCAAAGGCGGATATCCGGCGCATTCGTGAAGAGGTGGGCATGGTTTTCCAGAGTTTCAATCTCTTTCCCCATCTCAGGGTACTGGACAATATCAGCCTGGGCCCCCGGAACGTCAAAAAAACCGCGAAGTCCGCCGCGGAGGAAAAATCCAGGGCCCTGCTCAAGAAGGTCGGACTTTCCGAAAAGGAACAGGCCTGGCCGGAACAGCTCTCCGGCGGACAGCAGCAGCGGGTCGCCATAGCCCGCGCCCTGGCGATGGAACCGAAGGTCATGCTTTTCGACGAACCCACTTCCGCCCTGGATCCGGAGATGATCAAGGAGGTACTGGATGTCATGCTGGCTCTCGCCCAGGAGGGAATGACCATGCTGGTGGTTTCCCATGAGATGGGTTTTGCCCGTGCAGCCGCGGACAAGGTCGTTTTTATGGACGAAGGACAGATCGTAGAGCTTGGCCCGCCGGATCAGCTTTTCAATTCTCCCAGAGAAGAACGTACCCAGCGTTTCCTGAAACACATTTTATAGACTATCCTTAAAGGAGGTGGAGTCATGCCCGATACCCTTCCCAAACGAATACTGCATTTTGCGGAAAAGCACCCGGAGGCAGTTATCCAGTACACGAAGGACGAAACCGGTACCTTTCAGCCGACGACATTTCCGGTATTCGTCCGGGAGTTCAAGGCCTTTGCTGCGGGACTGCATAACCTGGGAGTCAAAAAAGGAGACCATGTCGGGCTGATCAGCGAAAACCGCAAGGAATGGCTGATCAGCGATATAGGTATTCTCGCCCTGGGAGCTGCCGACGTCCCCCGGGGCTGCGATTCCACCGCCGAAGAAATAAGCTATATTCTCTCCTTCTCCGAGTGCCGGGTGATCATCATTGAAAACGAGGCCCAGCTGGCCAAGATCAACGCCCACAAAAAAGAGCTGGGTCACCTGAAGCATATCATCCTGATCGACGCCGGGGTAAACCCGGAAGGCTGGCTGGGGGTCAAACTCCACAGTTTTGCCGAGGTACTGGAAAACGGAAAGGAACTGTACGACAAACGCCCCGAACAGGTGGATACGAGCATCCAGGAGGGCGACAGGGACGACATTGCCACTCTCATCTTTACCTCCGGCACCACCGGAGTTCCCAAGGGAGTAATGCTCACCCACGGAAATTTTCTCCATCAGGTGGAAAACGTACCGAAGCTGATCAACACCGGTCTCGGGGACATCTGGCTTTGTGTACTGCCGGTATGGCACTCCTTTGAACGGATCATGCAGTACGTGGCCACCGGCTGGGGGTCAGCCCTGGCCTATTCCAAACCCGTCGGCAAGATCATGCTCGCCGATATGCAGCAGATAAAACCGACGTGGATGGCTTCGGTCCCCCGTATATGGGAGGCCGTACAGGCTGGAATATATCGGAACATCAACAAGGAGGGAGGAGCCAAGAAACTTCTCTTCTACTTCTTCGTCGCCGCCGCCGGAGCCTGGACAGGATTCAGGAACCGGCTGTACGGACTGCTGCCGGAATTCAAAAAGCGGATCCGGGTGCTGGATATCCTGATCGCTGTTCTCCCCTTCCTTCTGCTCTACCCTATCAAAGCCCTTGGAGATCTCCTGGTCTTCTCGAAAATCAAGGCCAAGCTGGGGGGAAATTTCGTGGCCGGCATTTCCGGCGGCGGAGCCCTGCCTAAATCGGTGGACCGCTTCTTTTCTGCTGCAGGGATTCTGCTTCTTGAAGGCTACGGCCTGACAGAGACCGCCCCTGTATTGGGAGTCAGGGACCAGAAGCATCCCGTTCCCGGAACAATCGGTCCGGTTTTTCCCGGTACAGTGATCGAAATCCGCGATGAGGAAGGAAATATACTGCCCCCGGGGCACAAGGGAATCGTATTTGCCCGGGGCCCCCAGGTAATGAAGGGCTATTTCAAACAGCCGGAACTGACCAGGGCGATACTTTCTCCCGACGGCTGGCTCAATACCGGTGACCTCGGTATGCTGACCTGGCACAACGAACTCGCGATAATGGGCCGTGTCAAGGATACCATCGTCCTTCGGGGAGGAGAAAACGTGGAACCCCTGCCCATCGAGCAGAAGATGCAGGAATCTCCCTATATTTCCCAATCCATGCTGCTGGGGCAGGACCAGAAATACCTGGCAGCCCTGATTGTGCCGGATTTTGAGGCCCTCCAGGACTATGCCTCCCAGAACAACCTGAGTTTTATGGACAGGGAGGATCTGCTGGGCAGCCCGGAAATAGAGGAGCTCATTAACGGGGAAATTCAGGAACGAATCAACGGAAAAAGCGGTTTCAAGTCCTTTGAGAGGGTCAACCGCTTCCGTCTTCTGACCAAGCCCTTCGAGGTTGGTGATGAGCTCTCCCAGAAGCAGGAAATCAAACGCCATGTCATCAACGAAAAGTACGAAAAGCTCATTCAGGAAATTTTTTCCTGATCTCCTGAACACGGTCATCGTTCCGGTTAAGAACCCCGAGGAGCACTTCTTCGGGGTTCTTTTTAGTTTGTAGTGCCTTGGTTCACAATAAAAAGAATCTCTTTGCTCATATATGACCAAAAAGATCAAAATGATTGACCAATGCAACATTATAGGGTATGCTTTTTAATTGAAAAGATATAGTATTACGAATATACGATTCTCATTGTATTTCTGGTCCCTGGTAATTACAATGAAGATGTCAAGAAGGAGTTACACTGCATGAAGCGTATTGTTATTCTTGGCGGCGGGTATGGCGGTATCGCCGCGGCTAAGAAGCTGGCAAAGATTTTCAAGAAAAACAACGATATCGAGATTACCATAGTCGACAAGAATACCTATCACACCCTTATGACTGAGCTCCACGAGGTAGCAGGATCAAGGGTGGATCCGGATTCGGTCATGGTCTCCTATGAGAGAATTTTCGCGAACACGAAAGTCAAGGTGATTACTGATTTTATCACCGGTATCGATTTCGAGAAAAAAGCCCTCGTCTCCGAGAAAGCGGCATACCCCTACGACTACCTGATTCTCGGAACAGGCGGAGCCCCGGAATTCTTCGATATCCAGGGGATTCAGGAGAATTCTTTCTCCCTGTGGTCTCTGGAAGATGCCATCCGCATTCGGCAGCACATAGAAGAGCGCTTCAGGCTGGCGGCCAAGGAACCGGATCCTGAACAGAAAAAGCAGATGCTTACCTTTGTCGTTGCCGGGGCCGGCTTCACCGGCATCGAGCTCGCCGGTGAGCTTATGGAACGCAGGGACGTACTCTGTGCCCGCTACCACATCGACCCCAGGGATGTACGGATCATCGTGGTCGAGGCCATGGATCGGGTCCTTCCGATCATTGAAGAGCCCCTGCGAAAGAAAGCCGAAAAATACATGCGGAAGCATGGAATTGAAATCATGCTCAAGTCTCCCATTGTCGCGGCGGAAGAAAACCTGGTTATCCTGCAGAGCGGGGAATCCATAAAAACGGAGACCTTTGTCTGGACCTGCGGTATCCACGGTTCCGAGTTTACCAGCCGCATCCCCCTGGAAAAGGGACATACCGCCAGAGGAGAATGCTCAATCGCCTCCGAAGAAGGCATCCATGGAATGTCAGGCTGCCGCTTCGAAGAGGATGAAACCTATATCGTCGGCAAACGGGGACGTATTCTGGTCAATAATCTGATGCAGACCGCCGATTACCACGACATTTACGCCGTGGGAGATAACCTCTGGTTTGTTGAGGAAGGAAAGGTCCTTCCGCAGATCGTTGAGACCGCTCTTCAGACCGGAGAGTGCGCCGCCGAAAACATTGCAGCGGACATACAGAGCAAAGACAAGAAGGGCTTTAAATCAAACTACCACGGTTTCATGGTATCCATCGGCGGACGCTACTGCGTCTCCAACGCGGGGGGTATCAAGCTTTCCGGTTTCTTTGCCATGGCCATGAAGCACATGGTCAACCTTCACTATCTCTTTGGACTGGCCGGTATAAATGCCTGCTGGGCATATCTCAAACATGAGTTCTTCCATATGGAGGACAAGCGGACCCTGATAGGCGGACATCTTTCCTACCGCATGCAGGGATTCTGGGCCGTTCCCCTGAGAATGTGGCTCGGACTTATGTGGCTCGTAGAGGGTGTGAACAAGATTGGAGAAGGCTGGCTCAATTTTTCCGCCGGCACAAAATCCGGCTGGATGTTCAGTAAGGGAGTAACCCAGGCGGGTGTCAAAGCAGCTGCGGATGCGGCCACTGCAGCCACCGGGGCCGCAGGGGATTATGCTGCGGACGCCGCGACTGCTGCTACCGGTGCCGCCGATGCGGCGGCCGAAACCGTCACAGCCGCCACCGGTGCTGCTGCAGACTATGCATCCGACGCGGTAAGCGCCGCCACCGGAGCAGTTGCGGATACCGCCGCGGAGGCAGTAAGCGCTGCTACCGGAGCCGTCAGTGCAGCCGCCGACAGCGCCCACGAGGCTTTCGGCCTGGTATGGGATACGGCCAAAACCATTATCCCCTACGATTCCGGATTCGTGACCTGGTTCAGGGAGATCTTCATGGACAGCATGGCCGCCTATATTCCGTACCAGCTCTTCCAGGTAATGGTTGTCGGGGTGGAGGTTCTCATCGGCCTTGCCCTCATCGGCGGGCTCTTTACCTTCCCCGCTGCCGGGGTCTCGATCATCATGTGCTTTGTGTTCATCTTCTCCGGAATGTTCAGCTGGAGTCAGCTCTGGTTCATCTTCGCAGCCATTGTTATGCTGGGCGGTGCCGGTCGAAGCTTCGGTCTGGATCACTATGTACTTCCCTTCCTGGGCAGGAAATGGCGCTCCATGTCGCTGGTACAGCGTTACCATCTGTACGGCGGCGAACCGGTTAACACGAAGAAAAAGCGTTAATACAACCGTGCGATCCGATTACATGCCGCATCCTGGAGCCGAACACCGGCTTCAGGATGCGTCTTTTTCTACAGCCAGTTCAGCATTTCTCGGCGATATCCTGGGAACCCCCCGGATGGCGGGTGAGCTTGACAATGTACGCAGCATAATCCTCGACTCCGCTGCCGAAAGTGCGGCCCTCATCCGGGAAAGCCTCGGGGAGATGATCAACGCCGGGGGAAAACTGCTGCGACCTGCCCTGGTACTTCTGGCAGGCTGGTACGGGGGAAAAAACCAGGAGACCCTTGGGGCCTTGGCCGCCTCGGTGGAGATGCTCCATATGGCCACCCTGGTGCATGACGATGTTCTCGATGATGCGCCTACCAGGCGGGGCAAACCGGCGCTGCACGTGACTGTGGGGGCCAAAGCTGCAATACTGATCGGAGACTATCTGTTTGCCCGCTGTTTCACCCTGCTCGATTCCCTCAAGAACAGGGAGATCGGCCTTCATGCCGCCCGGGCGGTGGAACGTATCTGCGACGGAGAGATCCGCCAGGACACGGAACGCTACTCCCTGGACGTAAGCATGCGCTCATATCTTCGGCGGATTTTCGCCAAGACCGCCGTACTTATTACCGCCTCCATGGAGCTGGGCGCGGAACACGGCGAGGCATCGCCGGAGGATGTTCAGCGCTTCAGGCGGATCGGGTACAACCTGGGAATGGGTTTCCAGGTCGTTGATGATCTGCTCGATTTTACCGGCACAGAAAACCGGACGGGAAAACCGCTGGGCCGGGACCTGAGTGCCGGAATTTTTACTGCCCCGGTAATCTATACCCTCGCCGGTCCCCGGGGCCGGGACCTGCGGGAGCTGCTTGCATCTCCTCCCTATAAACGCAGGGACAGGGATGCTGCGGTCTCTCTTATCCTGAAGGGCGACGGAATTGAACAGAGCCGCCGTCTGGCGAAGAGCTATACCCGACGGGCATTGAAAGAAATCGAAAGCCTTGAAAAAGGCGAAACCAGGAATCTTCTCGCCGCCCTTGCGGACAGCCTGCTTGTCAGGGAGATCTGAGAACCCCCTACATTCCTCAACAGTATACACCGGTATTCTTTCTTGCTGACAGATTTTATCCTGGAGAACCCCATCCCTCGCTATGTCGGATAGGGTTTTTTTATAATTTCTCTCTTTTTGTACACAATTTTGATATATACATCATGTTATTATAGCCCCAGGAACCAACATATGATACAATCATGAACAGTATATTACGTAAAAGGAGCTTCTGTATGGCAATTCGATCGATTAATCCTTCCACCGGCAGGCTTATAAAGGAGTTCACTCCTCTGACAGAACAGGAGATCGAAATAAAACTGTCCCTGGCGGCAGACTGCTTCCGGGAATACCGCCGATTCAGCTTTGAAGAGCGCGCAGGGCTGATGTTCAAGGCCGCTGATCTTCTGGAAAACCGCAGGGACGATTATGCCGGTCTTATAAGCGCTGAAATGGGCAAGACGATCCGGGATTCCCGGGCCGAGGTTGAGAAGTCAGCATGGGTATGCCGATACTACGCTGACAACGCGGCGGCGTTTATGGCCGATGAGATGGTCGCCACCGAGGCAAAGCAGAGCTTTGTCCGCTACCAGCCCATCGGGCCGGTTCTGGCTGTAATGCCCTGGAACTACCCCTTCTGGCAGGTGTTCCGATTTGCCGCGCCCGCCCTTATGGCCGGTAATGTGGGACTCCTCAAGCATGCCTCCAACGTGCCTCAGAGCGCCCTGGAGATAGAGCGTATATTTCTTCAGGCAGGCTTCCCGGAAGGAGCCTTTCAGACCTTATTGATTCCCGCCGGAAGAATAGCGGGCCTGACCGCCGACCCCCGCATAAAAGCAGCCACCTTGACCGGCAGTGAAGCAGCCGGCGCCAGCCTTGCGGCCAACTGCGGCGGGAATCTGAAAAAGACCGTCCTTGAACTCGGCGGAAGCGACCCCTATATTGTGCTCCCCGATGCCGACATGGAGAAAGCTGCTGCAACTGCAACCCGGGCGCGACTGGTGAACAATGGTCAGGCCTGCATTGCAGCCAAACGCTTTATCCTGCACCATGAGATTGCGGATGATTTTCTGAACCGCCTCGTTGCAGAGTACGGGAAGATACGGGTTGGGGACCCTGCGGATGAGTCTACCGATCTCGGTCCTCTGGTATCCTCCCAGGCTTTGGAGGAGATACGGGACCAGGTTGCTCAATGTGTCGCTCAGGGGGGAACGATTGCCTTCGGAAGAGATCCTGAGGAGCTCGAAACTTACAAAGACCCCGACTTGAGAGGCGGGTACTACTTTCCCCCCACGATAATCACCGGGCTAACCCAGGCTGCCCCCATATCAAAGCAGGAGATCTTTGGCCCCGTGGCAATGATTTTTCGTGCCCGTGATCTTGACGAGGCCATAGAGATCGCAAATGCGACGGAATTCGGACTTGGTGCGAGCGCCTGGACCGGAAATCCTGAAAACGCCGAACGACTGATCAATGAAATCGAGGCGGGTAACGTATTCATAAACAGCATGGTCAAGTCAGATCCCCGCCTTCCCTTCGGAGGAATCAAAACCTCCGGTTACGGCCGGGAACTGAGCGCTCTGGGTTTACGGGAGTTTACAAATATCAAGACCGTATGGGTGGACTAATTCCCGGTTGAAATGCTTACTCAGCGAGCGTAATGTCCCACAATCCGGCATTCACCGCGGATGTGCCCTTCCATGGCTTTAAGCAGTTCCTTTTTGTCAGCCCCCTGTTTCAGGCTGAGAAGGGTATCCAGGGCATACAGCTTGAAAAAATAGCGATGCCTTCCCGCCGGAGGACAGGGACCGCCATAACCGATACGGCCAAAGTCGTTCTTTCCCTGCAGACCGCCGCCGTCGAGGACTCCTTTCGCCGGCAGATCCTCGGGAAGAGCAGAAGTCTCGCCGGGAAGGTTATAGAGCACCCAGTGAACCCAGGTTCCCATGGGTGCGTCAGGATCATCACAAATCAGGGAAAAGGAACGGACCCCTCCCGGAACACCCGACCAGCTGAGAGGGGGAGAGACATCGCTCCCGTCGCAGGTATACTTTGCAGGAATAGACTCCCCGTCTCTGAAAACAGGACTTTCAATCTTCATGCATGCTCCTCCTATCTGATATATGCGGACTATATTCCTTCACCGGACCTGGAAAAACTTATCCTGGCCAGCAGATCAGGCTCGGGCAGAAAATCTATGGAGCCGTTGATCTGTGAAGCGAGCTGTTTGACAAGTTCACGGCTTAAACTCTTATCTGTATTCAGCATGGGAATGGATGTGAAAGTCTCACCGGTATTCCTGAACCCGATATGATATACCCCCTCGGTATCACGATAAAAATCGATACGCAGGCGAATGTTGCCGGGCCCATCATCGCTTTCCCCCAGAATAGTAAGCAGAAGTTCATGGACCATCAGACCAAGGGGCATCGCATAGTGGACATCCAGCGTAAGATCCTTTCCATGGACTTCGATACCGCCGGAGCCTGCTTTTCCCCCCGCCGCGGGCAGGGTCTCCGCAAGGACCCTGAGAAACTGGGTAAAATTCAGCAGCGACAGGTCCTCATTCTGATAGAGCAGGTTATGAATCATGCTCAGAGCGTGTACCCTGCTGCCGGTTATCTTCAAACCGGACTTTTCACGGTCAGGGGTATCGGTATCTTCCAGCTGTAAATCAATCAGACTGGCGATCAGTGCGAGGTTGTTTCGTACCCTGTGGTGAACCTCCTGCAGAAGGGAGTCCTTCTGCCGCAGGGCATGCATGAGCCGGGTCTCCACCTCCTTCTGTTCGGTAATATCGATGATCACGGAGTTCAGAATTGTACGATCCGGCAGCTGAACGGCACTGCTGAAGACAGCAACGTCCCGGAGAGACCCGTCCTTCAGACGATGCCTGAACTCAAAGTAGTTTCTTTTGTTCTCCGCAGCAGAGCGCATCTCCTCGAGGATTTCCTCTTTTGAAAGGGTATTGATATCCGGCACACCCATTGTACTGAGCTCGTCCCTGCTCCAGCCGTAAAAATTGACGGCAGCCTGGTTCGCATCCAGTATCCTTCCGTCGGCGGGGTTAAGAATCAAACGGGGAGCAAAGGTATCCTCAAAGAGGCTCCGGTACCAGGTCTCGCTGGTGTGAAGATCGCTTTTGGTCCTGATCAGCTCCTGCTGCTTCAGAAAGAGAAGCAGGATCACAACCAGAGCAGGCGGATACAGCAGCATCACCCAGACTCCGATGGAGCGTATTACCGAAATTCCCAGAGAGCCGGGTAAGGTCAGCTGACAGAGAAGCATTGTTGCGTGAACGGCAAGCCCCAGAAACCACAGATTCACAGGACGCTGCCAGGCCGGGTTTCGTCTGCGAAGAAAAAAGAAAAGAGTTCCGAGCGCGGCTGATTCGATAATGGTGAGGACCCCGGCAAGAACCCCGCCCCCCCCAGGTAGATCCGGTAGGCAGCGGTAATGGATGCGGCGATGAACGCGGCGGCAGGACCGCAGATATAACCTGCGGCACTCAGCACAATGGACCGCCCGTCATAGATCACCCCGAGGGCAAAGACCATGGGGGTCATCATTCCGACAAGTCCGACACAGGCAAAAAGCAGACCGGCAAGAAGAGAAAAGAAGGGGTTTTCCCTCTTGAGTCTGGTATGGATCTGTTCGTACCCCACGGTAAGGGCTACCAGGAGCGCTATGTTATGTACCAGATCAAGAATAATCATATACAGGCACCTCTAAAAACGTGGCATTTTTACCATAGTCAAGGAGGAATGATTTTGCAGCCCCCGCAAACTCTTGTGCAACAAGAGTTGAGGACCGCGGAAAATCTCGACGACGCAGGATATGGGAAAAAGAACAATTTTTTAAGGTGCCCATACGTTTACCTTGAAATCTATCACAACCTTATTCAAATCCCAGGACTGCCTTTTATTTCCGCCTTTGTTTCACCGAATCTGCTTACCACCACGATTCCGGCAGCGATCAGGGCGACACTGAGAATCAGCCAGGGGGACAAGACCTCTCCCAGAAGCACACCGCTTAAAATGACACCGAACAAAGGAGTAAAGAACGAGAAGGAGGTTATTACGCTGGCATTGTAGCGCCGTAAAAGGCTGGTGAGCAGAATAAAGCAGAAGCCTGCCACCACTACACCCTGATAGAGAATAGCGGCGACAACCGCAGGATTTATCCTGTACTCATAGGAGCCTTCGAAAATGAACGTCACCGCCAGAAAAGCCGGAACACTGAATACCGACTGCCAGAATACCAGCTTTACCGGATGCAGCCCCTGGGTCATTCTCTTGGTAACCACCTGTCGCAGACCGAGAAGAATACAGCTGCTGAACACGATGAGATCACCCGCAATCGAACCTGCACTGCCGACTATGAAGGCTTCCCCGAATATGAGCGCCACACCGCTGAAGGAGACAGCCATGCCCAGGATCTTACCGCCGTTCAGGTGATCTCCCCGGATCAGCAAATGGGCGAAAAGGGCCGTGGCAAAGGGATAAGAGGAGATAAGCACCGTTGCATGGGCCGCCAGAGTCAGGGAGGTCCCTATATTCATCGTAAGTATCTGTACCACAAAGAGGGCCACAAGACCCAGTAAAAAAAGGAGTTCCTCCTTAACGAGCTTCAGGGAAATTCCCGCGAACCTTGCATAGGGCCAGACCGCCAGGGCTCCCAGAAAAAAGCGGACCGCCGCAATGGCCGCCGGAGGCATACCGCTGGAGGCGATCTTTATGGAAACCGTATTACCGCCCCATAAGGTTGCGGAAAGAAAAGCCAGGAGACCTGCCCCAAGGGTAAGCCTGTCATTCAGTATGGATGAGTCCTTCATTCCGGTGAGTGTAGGAACCCCGGCCCTTTAGGTCAAGCGCCGGAGGTGTAAGAACGTCAATCTTGAGGACAGGTCTCCCGTTCGAGTTCCGACAGGAACAGAAGGGCTTCCTGCCTGTTCGATCCGCACATACCGGGATCGGGACGCAAAGCGGCACACACCGCCGGGTAATCGGGAGAACCATGAATACTGCAGCGGAAATGTTCATCAAGATTGACGCAGGGTACCCCCGCGGGTTTTCCATCGGGCATTCCGGGAATGGAGGATGAGATGGATATGGCGATGCAACAGGCTCCGCAGCCGGCCCGGCAGGTCATTCTTCAGCCGCCCAGCTTCGCGAAGAGACTTCGGATTGTATCGTCATAGTCGGGAACTCCACCGGAGCGGGCGGCAGTAAAGGAGCCCAGGGCGGCGCCGTAGCCGGCAGCTTCGAAGGGATCCTTGCCCCGCCCCAGGGCATACATGAAGCCGGCGGAAAAACTGTCCCCTGCCCCCACAGCGTCGGCCACCTCCACCGGTTCAACGGGTATCCGACGCAGGATTCCACCGGACAGGAGGGTAACCCCGTCCTTTCCCCGGGTTACAATAAGGCTTTCCAGTCCGAACTGCTCTGTCAGTCTGTTCATATGTTCTTCGGGGCTCCCGGTCCCGTCAAGACCGAACATCTCAGCCACAAGATCCAGTTCATCATTATTGAGCTTTACAATGGTGGCGTGCCGGAGGGACACATCGATAATCTCCCGGGAATAGTAGCTCTGGCGAAGATTGACGTCATAAAAGCGATGTCGGGCCCGGACCTTCTCGAAAAGTGAACGCAGGGTTGTGCGGTTGATCTCGCTGCGCTGTGCCAGGGTTCCAAAGTAAAAGCAGTCCCAGTCTCCCGCCTGAATTGCGGCCAGTTGTTCATCCTTGAGACGGATACAGTCCCAGGCGACTCCCTCGTGTATTGTATAGGAGGGCTGCCCGGCTTCGAGTTCCACCGTCACAGTCCCCGTCGGGGCATCGCCGACACGATTGATGTAATCCGCCTGAATTCCGTGCCTCACAAGAGCATCGAAACCCCTGTCGCCCCGCTCATCGTTTCCGAGAGCCGAAACCAGATACGATTCCCCTCCCAGTTTTGCCAGATGGGCCGCAAAATTGAGGGAAGCCCCGCCTATATGCTCAGTATCGCCGATTATATCCCAGAGAATTTCACCGAAGGAGATAGCTTTCATGGACTCATAGTATCATGACAGGGGACATCTGGGAAATAATACTGAACGATTTGCGAGTATCGTCTATTCCCCATGTTTGATTTTCCTGCTATCGTTCCCTCTATAAGATAACCGGGGATAGTAAAAATGCCAGATTCAACTCTGCACAATAAGCTTGGGAAAAACTTTTTTCTGAACGCCCTTGACGGCATCTCTTTTCTTACGGGAATGATCTTTCTCTCCCCGGAAAGTGTTCTGCCGGTCTACATCGAACGCCTCGGAGGTTCCCCCTTCATACTGTCCCTTATTCCGGTTCTGCGCAATATCGGGGTCTTTTTCCCTTCCATCTTTGTGGCCAGATATATTCAGACCCTGCGTTACAAGAAGCCCTATATTCTGATTACCGGAGCCTTCCAGCGGGTTCCCTGGCTTCTGGCAGCCCTGAGCGGCCTGGCCTTTGGCGCGGAATATCCGGGGTTTGTCATCTTCAGCCTGATGCTTGCCCTCTTCATTACCCAGGGAACCACCGGGATCGCCGTTCCCGCTTTCTTTGATCTGACGGCAAAGACCATTCCCATAAACCTTCGCGGCCGTCTTTTCGCCGTAAGGAACCTGGGAAGCTATCTGATCGGACTTGCCTGCGGAGGAATCATCATTCGTATTATGAACACCGTCCCGTTTCCCGACAACTTTCCCCTGCTCATGATAATCGGTTTCTCTTTTCTCATGATCTACCTGCCCTCCCTCGGTTTCTATTCCGAACCCCCGAGCAGACGGATACGATTCTCAACCGAACCATTGGGGAGTTTTCTGCGGGGCCTCCGGCAGATCCCCAGGGAGAACCGGGATTTCGGACGCTATATTCTTGGCAGGGTATTTTATACCCTGGCCTTTACCAGCTATTCCTATTTCGCGGTGCACCTGGTTCGCCGCTTTTCCCTGCATGAGAGCGAGGTGGGCCTTTTTACCATGATTACTGCGGCGACCTTCATTGTAGCAAATCCACTGCTTGGGGAGCTTGCCGACCGTAAAGGGCATCTCTTTAACCACCTTATCGGTGCCCTGTCCCTGATAATCGGAAACCTGGCGGCCCTTTTTGCGGGCTCCTACTCCCTGGCCCTGATCAGTATCGCAGCAGGAGCGCTGACTCTCTGCATAAACAACGTGTCCCAGTTTGCCATTGTCATCGAGTTCGGCCAGGACTTCGAAATCCCCGTGTATATCGGTATCGTCGGGCTGGCGGTGGGAATCTCGTCCCTGTCCATCATTTTTCTCGGATACCTCTCCTCCATCTTCGGGCTCGGGGTAATCTTCTGGTTTTCCCTGGGAGCCTCCGTCCTGAGTCTTGGAATTTTCACCACAGTTACCGAGCCGAGAAAACACCGGCCACCCACGGTTGTGGACGCGCGGTGATCAACAGGAAAACACGGCTTAGCTCCATTCTCATGGTCTTTCCCCTTGACACCTTTCCGCTGAACCTGATCTAGTAACTGGCCATGACGGATGCTCAAACCGACCCTGGACAACTGAAGAAACTCCTCCCCCACACCATGGGCGCAGAGCGGTATCGCCTTTCTCGGCGCCTGTCCAATGCCGGCAAGGACCCGCAGCGCCTGGAGGAGGCTGCACTCGGGATACTCGAGTCCGTTGAACAGAGACGCCGGAGAGCCGAAGGACTGCCCGCGCCGGACTACCCGGAGGAGCTTCCCATTACGGCCCGGAAGGATGAAATCGTCGCAGCCATACAAAGGAACCAGGTGATCATTCTCTCAGGAGAAACAGGCTCAGGCAAATCGACCCAGATACCGAAAATGTGCCTGGAAGCCGGCCGGGGCATCGACGGCCAGGTAGGCTGCACCCAGCCCCGTCGTATCGCCGCCCTGAGCCTGGCATCCAGGGTTGCCGAGGAACTTGGGGACGGAGAAAAAAAATGGGTCTCCAGCAAGATCCGCTTTCAGGAATCCGGCTCCGACGATGCCTATATAAAGTTCATGACCGATGGAATCCTGCTGGCGGAGACCCAGTCGGACCGCTTTCTGAACCGATATGACACCCTGATTATCGACGAGGCCCATGAACGGAGCCTGAATATCGACCTGATCCTCGGCATTCTGCGGAAACTGCTCAAAAAACGCCGGGATCTCAAGCTGATTATAACCTCCGCCACAATCGACACGGAAAAGTTCTCCGCTGCCTTTGACGGAGCCCCGATCTTTGAGGTCTCCGGAAGAACCTACCCGGTGGAGGTGATCTACCAGCCTCAGACCGGCGAATCCGAGGATCTCTCTTATGTGGAACAGGCGGTGGCTGCGGTTGAGAATATCTGTCGGACAAGCCGCGACGGAGACGTCCTTGTCTTCATGCCCACCGAGGCGGACATCCGGGAAACCTGCGACGGTATCGAAGGTCTGGGAATATCTTCCCTGACGGTGCTTCCTCTTTTTGCCAGGCTTACCTCCGCCGCCCAGAGCAGAATCTTCGCCACCCACGCAGGACGCAAGGTGGTCGTCGCCACCAACGTGGCGGAGACCTCCATAACCATTCCGGGAATTGTCTACGTTGTGGACACCGGCCTGGCCCGGATTTCAACCTATTCCCCCGCCTCGCGAACCACCGCCCTGCCGGTTTCGCCGATATCCCGCTCCTCCGCGGACCAGCGCAAGGGACGGGCAGGACGGGTCCGGCCGGGGGTCTGTATACGGCTCTACCCGGAAGAGGATTACCAGAGCCGTGAGGAGTTCACCAGACCGGAGATTCTCAGAGACAATCTGGCGGATGTAATCCTGCGCATGGTGTCCCTGCGCCTTGGGGATGTGGAGGATTTTCCCTTTATCGACAAACCCTCGACCCGACACTTAAGCGACGGAATCGGCATTCTCCGGGAGCTCGGGGCAGTTACCCGGGACAGGCAGGGAGGTCTGCAGCTGACCCGCCACGGCCGCCTGATGGCCCGGCTGCCCCTTGACCCGCGCTTTTCCAGAATGCTTATTGAAGCAGCCGAGCAGGGCATTCTGCGGGATGCAGCGGTCATTGTATCGGTACTGACCATCCAGGACCCCCGGGACAGGCCCCAGGGGGAGGAAGACAAGGCCGATTCGGCCCACAGGAAGTTCCATGATCAGGAGTCGGACTTTGTAAGCCTTCTGAATATCTGGGAAGAGTACCACCAGGTATGGCGACAGGTACGCAGCCAGGGCAGGATGCGCAAATACTGCAGCCAGAACTACCTGAGCTATCGCCGCATGAAGGAGTGGCGGGATATTCACCTGCAGGTTACCTCCCTGTTGAAGGAACAGGGCTACGAGATCAAAACACCCGATATAAGCAGAAAACCGGAGAAAAAGGGAGAACCCTCCCCCTGGTACACAGCTTTGCATATATCCATTCTGACAGGGCTGCTCTCCAATATTGCGGAGAAAAAGGAAAAAAACATCTATACCGCCGCCAGGAATCGGGAAGCGATGATCTTTCCAGGCTCCGGTCTCTTCGGGAACGGTCCCGGATGGCTGGTAGCAGCCGAGATGGTCAGGACCAGCCGGCTGTTCGCCCGGACCTGCGCCGGGATTGAACCCGCCTGGCTTGAACGGATAGCCACCGGACAGTGCAGCTACAGCTATCATGGAGCAACCTGGGCGGAAAAACAGATGGAGGTCACTGCGGTGGAGCAGGTACGCCTCTACGGACTCCTGATAAACCCCGGACGGACCGTCGCCTACGGAAAAATCAATCCCGGGGAGGCCTCGGACATCTTTATCCGGGAAGGAATCATGGAGGGGAGGTACGACTTTCGCCGGATACACCGGATTCTCCCGGTCCTAGAAAAAAACAGAAACACCCTTAAGGGAATCCTCAAACTGGAGGAGAAACTGCGACGACGGGACATCTACTGCGGCGACGAGGAGCTCTTCCGATTTTATCGGGAGAGGATTCCCCGGGAGGTGTACGATTTCAAGGGCCTTGAGAAGTACCTGAAAGAGAGCGGGGAGGGAATCAGGAAACTGGAACTCTCCCGGGAAGATATCATGCTCTACAATCCGGACAGCGAAATCCTGGAACGTTTTCCCTCAGAGGCAGTAATCGATGGTCATCGTATAGACCTCGAATATGTATTTGATCCCCAGCGCCCGGAAGACGGGGTCACCGCCCTTATTCCGGAGCGCATAAGCCGTGATCTGACAACCCCTGTATTCGACTGGCTGGTTCCTGGACTTTTCGAGGAGAAGGTCAGCACCCTCATGAAAGGGCTGCCCAAGGAGTACCGCCGACGCCTCGCTCCGGTCTCGGAGAGCGCCGGAAGAGTTGCCCGGAACATACCCCGGAATACCCGGGAACGGCTCGTAGTAGCTCTGAGCCGCTATATTCAGGAGGACTTCGGCTTTCTTATCCCCGAATCCGCCTGGGACGAAGAGTCCCTGCCCCCCCATTTGAAAATGCGCTTTACCGTTGTTGATGCCCGGGGCAGGAGACTGACGGAAGGCCGGGACAGGGAAGTCCTGACCTCTGCGGGGCCCTCGAAGCATTTAACCGGCAGCCTGGACCGGCTGAAGCGCTCCTGGGAGATCGAGGAACTGCGGATCTGGGACTTCGATGAGATTCCCGAACGGGTGGAGGGAGACGACGGGCTCCCCGCTTTCCCGGCCCTTACGCCCGAAGGGACGCAGGTCGCCCTGCGGCTCTATTTAAGTGCCGAGGAGGCTGCAGGAATCCACCCCGACGGGGTGGCCCTTCTTGTCTACCGCTCCTTCTCCGATATTCTCAAGACCTTCCGCCATGAGTTCATGCTCGGTAAAGAGTATCAGATGAAAGTGCTGCCCTTCGGCGGTCTCGAGAGCTTTAACGAGGGGGTCTGGCGATCCCTGACCATGAGACTCTTCCGTCGCAGCATACGGAGCAGGTCCGAATATCAGGAGTTCTCCGAGTGGATAAAGCCGCGACTCTACTCGGAACTGAAGGAGCTCTATCAGCCGGTATTGAGTGTCCTGGAGGAATACGCCCAGGTGCGGGAGTGCCTGTCCCGCCTTGAGACCAGGGAAGGCTCCAGGAAGGGGGTCAAAAGGTTCCTGTCGGTCCGGCGCAAAGAGCTTGAAAACCTTGTGCCCAGAGAGTTTTACCGACTCTATGACAAGGAGGAGCTCAAAGAGGTTCCCCGCTTTCTCAGGGCCCTGAAAACCCGCATCGAGAAGGGGGCTGTAAACCCGGCGGCGGACACCGAAAAAGCTTTCGCGCTTATCCCCTACCTCAGCTGGTACAGGGAGACCAGGGATCTCCTGAAGGAGAGGAGCGGAATGAGCTATGCAAAGCGTCAGGCCTTGAAGGAGTACCGCTGGGCCCTGGAGGAGTATAAAATTCAGCTTTTTGCCCAGGAAATGGGTACCCGGATAAAGATAAGCCCACAGCGCCTAGACAAGCGTATCAGGACCATCGAGGAGATGCTCTGAACTGTCCCTCACCCCGCAGACTGTCGATGTTTCTCTCGGAGATATCATTGATTGAGTTGATCACACTCCTCATGTTGCCGAGCATTTCATCCATGGAAGCCTGAGAGGCATGCATATCCGCAGCCATATCCTTCAGCTCGGACAGGGAATCGGTTACCTGTGTCCCGCCGACGGACATCTCGTCCATTGCCATGATTACCTCGCTGATACTGTCGGCAACTCCCTGTATATGATGGATCATTTCGTTGATACTCTCCCCTGTTTTCTGGGAAACGCTGGAGGTATTCCGGATTTCACTGATGATATCCTTCAATGTTCCGGATATTGTCGTCGAGTTCCGGTGAGACGTCACGGACAGACGACGGACCTCGGAGGCGACAATCGCAAAGCCCCTCCCCGCTGCACCGGCATGGGCCGCTTCGATGGCGGCGTTTATGGACAGTATGTTCGTATTGTCCGCGGCATCATTGAGGACTGCAATCAGATTGTCTATATCCTCAATGGAATCCACTACCCTCTCGATTGATTCCACCGTATCCGTCATGTCTTTCCTGCCCGATCTGGCCAGATCGACAAGATTCACGATGGCATTCTGTTTCTCCTGAGATTTTCTGGTGGTATTTCTTATGGAAGATATCATCTGTTCGATAACTGCCGAAGACTGCAGAATGAAGCTGTGCTGACTCTCGAACTTCCTGCGGACGTTTTCCATTAAACCCTCGATGCTGTTGATCAGTTCACGGGAATGCAGGATTTCCTCATGCAGGCGCGTGGAAATACCGGCGGTGTTCTCCTGAGATTCGACAATCATTCGTGTTTGATAGTGATGACAGTTTTCTGCTTTATTCAGACCGTTGAGAATTGCGGTTGCCATCATTTCACAACTGTTATATCCGCAGGCAGCGCAATTCAGAACATCCTTGACCGTAGTTTTTTTCATATCCGCATATATTTTCTGTAATTGCTCAGCGTCGGGGTACCGCAGCTGCATGTTGGAGGATAAATCACGGTAGCCGCGATCATAGAGTCCGGATTTCCAGTAGGTTTTAACGACTTTGCGAATCTTCCTTGTTATCCCTTTGTCGCCTTTCAGCAACGTCGGTTTGTATTTCCGCCGAGCTGCTTCCATGCGTTTTTGGATGGAATATTCGACTTCATCAACAATTTTATCGCGATCAGGGGTTCCGGGACCTCCGTTACAGCCGGAACTGCAATTCAGACAGTCCACAAGCAGAGGGTTATATCCCTTCTTCAGCGCATGATGAAGAGTCTTGAAATATGGATAGACCGTCTCGGGCCCTTCGATTTTCCGTATTCTCTTGACAAGCCCGGGACGTTCGCGTTCGACGGTACGCATCAGGCCGCCGGGCGACGAGAACAGGACCGCCCGCTCAGGCAGCGGACCGGCGAAATCAAGCTCCGGATATTTGGAGAGGTCAATCTTTTTTCGGTCCAGATAGGCCCGGATACCGGTAAAGGTCACATTATAGTCACCCATTCCGGTCTCCTCAAACTCACGTTTCTTCGCTATGCAGGGCGAAAGAACCGCAACGGCGTGGTCCTTGTATTCAGGGTAGAATTCACGAATCATGGCTATGGTATGAAGCATGGGACTCTGTGCAGGAGCCAGATATTTCAGCAGTTCCGGCTGGTAAATCTCAATATAGCTTACAATCGCCGGGCAGGGCTGGGCGATCAGCATTTCGGGTTTTTTATTTTCAATATGTGCAAGGTATGAATGAACCGTCAGCTCAGCTCCGAAACTGACATCAAAAACAGCGTCAACCCCCAGGGAAGCAAGAAATCCGTTCAGGCGCAGATAGGAATCAGCGAAATTCGCCGCCACGGCGGGTGCAGAGATGGCGACCATCCTGACCTTTCTTTCAAGGTCAGTAAAAAACCGGGGGCTGTCATCAATCAGGCTGCGTGCGCCGTGGGAGCATGCATCAATACAGCTCCCGCAACCGATACAAAGATCGTGGTTGATATCAACATGCTCGCCGCTGCCGTCTATGCAGTATTTGACAGGGCAGACCGAGATACACATATGGCAATTTACGCACTTTTCCGGATCCACCTCTACAACGGGAGTCAGCTTCATCGTTTACCTCATAGCTCTATTGGCATAACTATATTATAGCGAAGTGCTGCACCTGTTGCAAGCTGACAGACTGTTTTACTCTATGGAGATGAAAACCAGAACGGTACGTGAACCGTTACGCAGAGTCCTGCAGGTCCCGTGAGCGACCCCGGGGGACAGATCGATTACAGCTCCCGACGCTCCGCCGTCAGGAGCACCACAGAAGGGACAGGGACCGGAGAAGATCCCCCAGAAACCGGAACAGAAGAAACAGCCATTCTGCAGTGCGGAAGAGAGGGGAATTATAAAACGCCCTCCCCTGGCAGCTTCTTCCGGGCTCAATACAAGCTCGATATCCGCCCTTGAATACCGGGGCCTGAATGCCTGTTCCCGTTTCAAGGGTCGATTCTGGACCGCCTTCCGGCTGCGCCGGGTATCATATTCCCGCCGCTTCTCCGGATCACCCAGGACCTCGTAGGCCTCCCGGGCAGCCCGGAAATCCTCCGACTTTTCAGGACTGCCGGTTATGTCGGGATGACAATCCTTGACCCGTCGCCGGTAGGCATCCCGGATCTCTTGCTGGGATGCCTGAGCCTCCAGACCGAGAGAACTGTAGTGATTCGGTATCCCCGCCATATGGTAAATTTTACCCTTTCATTTCCAATCGTCAAGGGGGTTCTTGCGTCATAATGACCCAGATTCCGGCACACATTCCCCGGGAACTGTCGTCTTTTTGCCCATTCAGTTCCGAACAGGGCTATTCATCATCGAGGAGGCGAACACTATATCTCTTTACACAATAATGACTTAACCATGCTTTCAATACTTGGCACATTTATTGCATATAAATTAATAGAAAGAATAAAACCTGTTAGAGGAGGCAGAATATGGCACTTGTACGATACCGCAATTCCATTGACCCGTGGCGGGAGTTTGAACGACTCAGGGATGAGATCAACGATCTTTTCGATTTTGATCAGACCGGCGGAAACCGCGGCCTTTTTGACCGCCATGTATCCCCGGCGCTGGATGTAATCGAAGGATCCGACAATTTCACCGTAATGTGTGAGCTTCCCGGCATCGAGAAGAAGGACGTCGAACTGTCCATTACCGGCAATGTGCTGACCATCAAGGGAGAGCGTTCCGCGGATAAAGAGAAAAGCAGCGAGAAGGTCTACCGGCAGGAGTCCTGGAGTGGAACTTTTCAGCGGACAATATCCCTGCCCCAGACTGTGGATGCCGACAGGAAGGTCGATGCTGTTCTAGAAAACGGCATTCTGACTCTTACCCTGCCCAAGAAGGAAGAGGCAAAACCCAGGCAGATTTCGATAAAGGTACAATAAAGAGGAGGCGAATTATGGCTGATAAAAATTTACAGAAACGATCGGAAACCAGGCCCACGGTCCGCGCCTGCTGCGATGTTCTTGAAAATGACGGGGAAATCACCCTGAAGCTGGAGATGCCGGGAGTAACAAAGGACGGCCTCAATGTTAACATCGACGGCGATCAGCTGGAGATACGCGGCATGCGGGATGTAAAACGCCCGGAGGGAGGCAACTATCTGATCCATGAAATCCGGGAAGCTGACTTCTATCAGGTATACACCATCGATGAAACCATCGACCGCAACAAGATCGATGCCTCCCTGAAACATGGGATTCTCACCCTCAAGCTGGGCGTAAAGGAATCTCAGAAACCCCGAAAAATCGAAATCGCGGCAAAATAGAATGAAGGGTCCTGAAAAAATAAACCCGCCGGAGACGGCGGGTTTGTTATTCCCCGGGGCAGCGAAAGGATATACGGACCAGTGTGCCCCCGTGATTTTCAAAGGAGAGAATCCCGTCCAGCTGGTTTTCCGCCAGCCCCTTTACCAGCCGAAGACCGAGAGAAGATGCGGAATCAGGATCAAAGCCGGCTGGTAAACCCTTGCCATTATCAGCTATCCGAAGCTCACAGTAATCACCCCTCCTTTCGAACATGACGCTCACTACCCCATGACCATGGGGGAACGCATACTTGAGGGAGTTTGAAACCAGTTCATTCAGGATCAGACCGCAGGGAATCGCCGTATCGATATCCAGTGGTACCTCTTCGATGCGGATATCCGGGGTAATTCCGAATTCTCCCGAAGTCCGGTAGGTTTGAAAAAGGTCTGTCACCAGGGTTGTGGCGTATTCCCGGAAGTCTATTCTATCGAGCTTTTCCGATCGATAGAGCTTCTCGTGAATGAGGGCCATGGCCCGTACCCGGTTCTTGCTTTCCTGCAGGGCCGCCCGGGAATTCTCGTCCTTGAGACTCGAAGACTGCAGTCTCAGAAGGCTGGAGATAACCTGCAGGTTATTTTTAACCCGATGGTGAATCTCCTTGATCAGGATCTCCTTCTCCCTGAGAGCCGCGCTTATCAGCTTTTCCGCATGCTTTCGCTCTTCGATCTCCGCCTGAAGATCCGCAGTCCGCTCCCTGACCTTTTCCTCCAGCATCGCTGCATTGGTGGTAAGTTCCTGGTTTATTCTTCCGATTGTCTGCACCATTCGGTTAAAGGAGCGGGAAAGCCTCCCGAATTCGTCCTGCGAGGAGTTTTGAATCATTGCAGCAGCCTCCGGACCATGCTCCTCAACGTACTCCACAGCCCTGGTCAACCTGGACAGATGACGCGTTACGGACCGGCCCAGTATAATCCAGGAGGCAATTACCGCAAAAACCGATGTTGCCAGAGTTATCAGATATGACTGGTACCGGACAGGATTTATCCTCTCGTAAAGCCGCTTATGAGGAACAGCGACCTGCACCCAGGCCTGCATGCGTCCCAGGTGGTCCGTCGCCGGGAAACTGAGAGTCCACATCGCGGTGTCTCCCTCTCCCATGTTGACCTCTTCAACATAGGGTTCGGTATATCCCGGATCATCAGTACCGGGAAGCCTTATGGCAGACCCGTGACGGTAGGACGAATTGTGAAAAATGACATTTCCCCGGGTATCAGCGACAAGAGCATAATCCAGCAGTTTTTTTTCTGCTACAGCCTCCTCGCACTGAAGATCAAAACCGACAATCTCATCCAGTTTTATTTCGAAGCCCAGGATCCTCTCCAGCTGGATCCTCAGGTTCCGGGCAGTCCCCGTCCCTTCCAGAAGGAGCGCGTCCTGATAGGTTCTTACAAAGAGACGATTCATCAGAACCGAGGAGATCGACAGGGTGAAGATAAGAACAAGCAGGGTAATCAGGACAATTTTAAAGCGTACCCCCCGGGTCAGCCCCAGGATTCGCTTAATCGTTCCAGGCATAGTCGGTACAAATCTCGGATGACAGTAATAGATCACTCGTTAACGAAATACCCAGAGATTTTGCCCGGGCCAGACTGATTACCGGTTCTCCCTTAAGACTGGGACTGACAGGAATATCCGCAGGAGATACACCCCCTGTCAGGATCTCTCTGGCCTTGCGTCCGGCCTCCCGGCCCTGCTCATAACCGGAGATCGTCACCGAGCAGAGGGTTCCGTACTGGATACGATCCTTCCAGTAGGTGAAATCCGGGAGCCTGCTGTTTTCTGCAGTCCAGCGAAGGACATCTATATAGGAAACATTGGAACCATGCTGATCCTTGAAGAGGAAAATTCCCAGAAGACCAATGGCATCGACGGTATCCTGATATTCAAGAATTTTCTGTTTGTACTCCTCGAAGCTGCGGATTACGTCCCAGCGGACAATCTCGATTTTGGGAAGCCGGGTATCGATATCCTGTAATCTCCCCACCACAGGATTCCACATGGGACTCTCATCCGTTACGACGGCGAGTTTTCTGACCTTCGGTTGTATGGACTGGAGCAGCCTTATGGATCCCAGGGCGTGCTCTTCCTCGAGAACACCAGTAGCCCAGGAGCGTATTGATTCGGGTATCTCTTCAGCAGTGGCGTTTATTCCGCTGAAGACCATGGGAATATCCGAACGATGATAGTTCTCCAGCATATAGTCCAGGGCATCATCATCATTCAGGTAAATCAGGTCCGGCTCCCAGTCCGCAATAATCTGCAAGGCACTGCGACCGGCGGCTTCTATTCCCGCCGGAGAACTCTGGCGCTTCGCATCCAGCTCGACAATTCTAATGTCCGCATCCGGAATGGACAGTCCGTCTCTGAACCCGGATAACTGATCGATGTTCCAGGGCCACGCGGCATGGTAGCTCATTATGTGCAGGATTCGAACTCTCTCGCGCTGCTGGGCGGAGACTCCCACAGAAAAGAGCGTCAGGAACAGCAGCATGAGGATAACGGAGAGTCTCCGTGTCCGCTTATTCATCATATCCTCCGTACTTCTGCGGTCCCAGGGACGTCTCAATCGCCTGGATCAGCTCATTCTCATCAAAGGGTTTGGCCACCAGGGAACAGAGAGGAGAAGGCAGCCCGGCCTGTAATCCGGGAAGAGTGTTATTGGCCGTAAGAAAAATTATCGGGACCTGATGTTCCTTATGGATTTCTTCTGCAGCCTCAATTCCTGAGTAGGCATCTTTCAAACTTACGTCCATCAGAATACAGTCCGGTTTTTTCATCTCGCGTATATAATCCACAGCACCGCGGCCGGTATTGATTATGTGGTCGACAGTGTACCCCCGTCGTTCCAGAGTTGTCTTGAGATCCGCTGCAACAATAAACTCGTCTTCCACAATCATCACGTTTTTTCTACACATATAGTAACACTACTATATGATCAAAATATCTATTCTGTCAATTTTTTTCCAGATTCCAGGGATCGAATTATCCCCGGGGATTGAAACTTTTATGCATTATTCCGATACTTGAGCTCCCATATGACAATCCAAGGAGCCCCTGTGACTAAGAACGAGTGCGCCCTGCTGGCCGAAAATACCGCAAAGGTTGTTGTCGGCAAACAGCGCGCCATGGAATTATTGACTGTCGCCCTTATAGCGGAAGGACATGTACTTCTCGAAGATGTACCGGGCCTGGGAAAAACCCTTATGGCCAAATCCCTGGCCAGGAGTATAGACGGCAGGTTCAGACGGATCCAGTTTACTCCGGACCTGCTGCCTGCGGACATTACCGGATTCTCGGTATACGATCAGAAAAGCGGCGATTTTGTTTTTCATCCCGGCCCGATAATGTGCAACGTACTCCTGGCGGACGAAATCAACCGGACAATTCCCCGGACCCAGTCGAGTCTTCTGGAGAGTATGGGGGAGTTTCAGGTCACGGTGGATGGCAGGACCCTGCAGCTGCCGAGGCCCTTTTTTGTTATTGCCACCCAGAATCCCATAGAAATGGACGGGACCTTCCCGCTTCCGGAAGCTCAGCTGGACCGTTTTCTCATGCGTATAGATCTGGGATATCCCTCCAGGGACGAAGAGATTCTCATCCTGGAACGTTTTCAGCAGGATGATCCCCTGGAGAGCCTGGAACCGGTCATAGATCCGGAACGCATTACCCATCTTCAGGAGGAACGAAGCAGGATAACCATCTCCTCCCCGGTAAGAGAGTATATTGCAGATCTGGTGGCCGCGACCCGCAGTCACGGGAAGGTACGCTTCGGCGTCAGTCCCCGGGGAGCCATCGGTATTATGCGGGCGGCCCAGGCCCTTGCCCTTCTGCGGGGACGGGAATTCGTTCTGCCGGATGATGTAAAGGAGCTTGCAGGTCCGGTTCTCGAGCACCGCATAATACTGCGTCACGATGAAAGAACCCGGGGGGCCACCGCCGCGGCGGTTCTGGGCGAGGTACTCGGCTCTGTTCCGGTTCCCGTACCTGTATAAAATCCCATGAGCGATCAGGAATCGACCGTCTACTCCAGTTTCTTCTCCATGGGCTTCAGCCTTGGCCTTGTTTGTATCGTTCTGTTCATCGCTCTGGTACAGAAAAACCTTAATCTGGCCCTTCCTGCGGGAGGAATACTGATTATCGGGGTCGGTACCAGACTCTGGAGCCGCCTGTCCCTGTACAGGCTGGAGGTCTCAGTCGATTTGAGCACAGACCGCCTGTTCCCGGGAGAACTGCTCAGCCTCAGCGTAAAACTCGAAAACCGGAAGCTCCTGCCTGTTTTTACGGGACTTGAGCTGCACTCCCCTGCCCTTCTGGCTGATGAAAAGCAGCTGCCGCTTAACGGAGAGACACGGTTGCTCTCCTTCGAAAAAAGCCGACGGATCTGGCATGTGACGGCGCGAAAACGGGGAGTGGCCCCCCTGGGAGAGATACGTATCGCTTCAGGGGACCTTCTTGGACTCCACAGGAGAATCAAGACTGTAACCGATTCACGGGAGATTATCGTCTATCCGCGGCGTGGGGAGTTTCAGCCCCTGAACATCCCCTTCCAGGAGTTCTTCGGCATAAATGCCTCAAAGGGTCCGGTGGAAGATCCGGCCTGGTACGCCGGAACCAGGGATTACAGCGGAAACAGACCGGCGAGAAACATCCACTGGAAAGCCAGTGCCCGGCTTGGAAAACTCCAGGAAAAACTCTATGAGCCCACATCTCACCGAAAGGTCCTGCTGGTCCTGGACCTTTCGGGGTTCAGCCTGCTGGAAGATACGGAGGAGATTGAACACCTTATTACCAGTGTGGGAACCCTGGCCTACGTTCTGATGGAGACAGGCGCCTCCTTCGGGCTCGTAACCAATGCAGCCCTTGCAGGAGAATCAGAAGGCGTTCTGCCCATCGGCCGCGGTCCGGAGCACCTGGGACGGCTTCTCGAGATACTAGCCCGCATCGACTACAGAGAGGTCATAAGTATCCTGCCTCTTCTCAAGGTCCTGGACCACGGGGACCTGGGGCTGGTGTACTGTGCAGCCGGCAAATCACAGGCAATTGCCGAAAATCTTTCCGACATTCTTCCCCGCCGGCGAAGGATACTTTTTATTTTCTCCCGCCTGACGGAACACCCTGCCATGACCCCTTCCTCCTCCACAGGGCTGGTTGAACCTGCATTCTGGATGGGATTTCCCGCCTATCGTGCCGGGGAGGTGGTTCATGCCGAATAGGACAGGACTTTCCCCATATCTTCCGGTACTGCTTGCCACTGCGGCCATGGATCTCTGCCGCTGGTATATAGCCGCGGGTCTCTTTTTCATGATTCCAGAGCGCGGCAGCATTTCCCTGCTCCCGTCAGGCCTGGCCCTTACCGGGGCCATGTTCCTTTCTCTGCTGATGAGCAGACTAAAGAAGCGCCGTATCGCCGACCTGCTTGCACACACCCTCGGGCTTGCGGCATCCCTCTGCCTTATGCTGAAAAGTTTTACGGGCCTGCCCTTCCATTTTTCAAAAGGCATCGCAGGTTTTTTCGGGGCTTACAGCATGATCTCCACACCTGGAGAATGGTTTTCCCTTGCCCTTGTACTCGGCTGGACCCTCCTGCTCTGGCTGAGGGGCAGGCATCTGGGATCCCGGCCCGGGGATTACAAGCGAACGGTTGCCCGTTTCGATGCTGGAATACTGCTTATTTTCGCCGTTTATTTCCTTCGCATGGGTATACGCCTGGAGGATCCCCATGCCATATCCTCCGTAAGCGCGTATCTGCTTTTCGGCATCCTCGCAATCTATGCGGCCCGCAATCGGGACAGGGACCGGAATTTCATACACACGACTTCAGCCTTCGGGCTTGTTCTGCTTTTTACTGTCGGCTTTATTCTTCTCGGGACCGCCGGCGTTGTGCTCTACCCTCTTATGGCGGATACAGCCGGCGAGGTATATTCGGTCATCAGGAAAGGGACGGAACCTTTTCAGCCCCTGATTATTGCCTTCCTTCGCTTTCTTTTCGGCCGACGATCTGCGGTATCAGCTGGAACGGCGGGCGCAGGTCCTTCCGCCGAGGAGCTCAGCGCCGGTCCGCCCCGGGAACCGGGCTTCTGGATGCAGCTCTTCGAGAAGATTCTGGTCTACAGCATCGGAGGCATCCTGGCTATCCTTACCCTCCTTATTGCCGGATACCTTCTCTGGCGGCTTGCAGGCTATCTTTTCGCTCCCGGGAAAAAGAAGGATGAAGGAATCGCTTTTCGAGAGTTCCTTCGGATTCTCCTGCAGAAAATCTCCGAGGGAACAGGCATACTCCTTCGTGCGGTCAGAAAGATCCCGGAGATCCTTTTAAAAAGCCGCAGGCGAAACCTGTCGGCAGGTTCCTCCGCCTTCAGGAAACTCATCTCCTGGGGCCGTTTTTCCGGGATAAGGATAGAAACCGACGAAACCGCCGGAGAGTACGGCCGTCGTCTGGCAAAGGCTTTTCCCCCCGTTTCAGATGCCGTTCGTGCAATAGTCAGATACGCAGAGTCCGAAACCTATGGTGAGAAAGCTCTGTCCGGCGAAGAGCGTCTGGAACTCCGTCGTGCCCGCAGGAAGACAGGAACTTTCCGGCTGCTCCCTCTGCGCCTGGCAAACAGGATGGGGTTTCGTAGATAGTTTTTTCTTGACAGTATCTGACGGGAGAGTTAAAATAATAATCGTTCCTATTTTTACTTAAGGAGGAGAGCATAGCAAAAAACCGCAGGTATAATCGCAGCAGACAGCGTGATCGAATACTTGAGCTGCTGCGAGAGACCGGTGACCATCCCACTGCCGACTGGCTCTACACCCAATTGAAGGATGAGTTTCCAAATCTCAGTGTAGGTACGATCTACCGAAACCTGAACATCCTTCTGGATCAGGGCCTTATTAAAAAGATCGACTTTGGAAGCACCTTCGACCGTTTTGAAGCGAATACTGCGCCCCATTACCATTTTATCTGTGATCGCTGCGGTTCCATTATCGATCTCGACCTTCCCATCGATCCCGACCTGGACTCCAGGGTCAATGACCGGACCCCCTACACCGCTCTGCGGCATAAGATCGAATTCTTTGGTCTTTGCAACCGCTGCTCTAACATGCAGTAGGTTTTTTTGCTTTAAATATAAGAATCGTTCTGATTCTTATTTATCAATGCGCAGGCATTGACAAACTTTTTTTCAGGGAGGCCTAATATGGCACGGGTAGCACAAGAGATGGTAAAAAAAGCGGGAGTAGATCTGGATCTGCTCATCAAACTGTTGGTAAAAAACGCTTCTGCCGAGCTTACAACATTCTACTACTACACAATTCTCAGGGTTAATCTTATCGGACTTGAAGGGGAGGGAATCAAGGAGATTGCAGAAACCGCCCGTATTGAGGACCGAAATCACTTCGAAGCCCTGGTACCACGGATCTATGAGCTGGGAGGAGAACTTCCGGGGGACATGAAGAAGTTTCATGATATCTCTGCCTGCCCCCCCGCGAGCCTGCCCGGGAAGGCGAATAATGCCACTGAAATTCTGAAGGTTCTGGTGGAGGCGGAGCGCTGTGCCGTCCGGGGATATACGGAAATCTGCAACATGACCGCCGGCAAGGACCACCGCACCTATGATCTTGCCCTTGCGATTCTGAACGAGGAAATAGAGCATGAATCCTGGTTCTCGGAATTCCTGGGCGAAGGGCCCTCCGGCCACTTTCTGCGGCGGGGAGATACATCGCCTTTTGTTTCGAAATTTCTAAAATAAGCCATGCATCCGGAGCCCGGAGCAGCAGAAGGGAATTCTCTGCTCCGGGCCCTTTCAGGGCAGCTTGCAAATCTACCTGTATAGTGTAAAATACCATGAAATATTCCTTGATCAGTGGAGGTCCGTGCTGGAACGGGAGGAAAAGCGTCTCTATGGACTTATGTACATTCTGCTGGCTGGATTCTTCCTCGCCGGGCTTTTTACTCAAGGTCCGGCCTCAGTCGGCGCCGGGCTGCTTAAGATACAGGTACACCCGGCACGCCTTTTAAACGATTTTACCCTGGTGGGCGGGGAAGGCGCCGCCCTGGTGAATGCTGCCGTTATCGCAGCCCTTGGACTGCTGCTGGTCCGAATAAACCGGGTCCGGCTTTCCGGCCCCACCCTGTCGGCTGTTTTTACCATTTTCGGATTCGGGCTCTTCGGTAAAACCGTCTTCAATATTTTACCCATCGTAATCGGTGTGGTCATCTCAGCGCGTATCGCCGGAAAAAGTTTCAGGGAGTACATCCTGATGGCCCTCTTCGGTACGACCCTGGGTCCCCTGGTGACCAGCCTGGGTTTCGAAACCGGCCTGCCCCTGCTTCCGGCCATGGCCGTAGCTGTGGCTGGCGGTATCACCGTGGGGATCCTGCTTCCCCCTGTCGCCATGATCATGCTTCGCATGCACCAGGGTTTCAGCCTCTACAATATCGGACTTACCGGCGGGTTTATCGCAATATTCGGTGCCGCTGTCCTTACAGCCTCCGGCAGGGCTCTGAATACTTCCCTGGTCTGGAACTCCGCGCCTTCCGGACTGCTGATCTATCTGGTTCCCGTAACCTCCGCTGTTTTACTGATTTTCGGACTCCTGGGGAAGGCTAAACAAAACCTCGGGGATTTTATAAAGATTCTGACCCTCCCCGGACGTCTGCCGTCGGATTTTATGAGTTCCACCTCCATAAGTGGCAGCCTGATAAATATGGGTATAATCGGTCTGCTGACCTGGAGCTATGTACTGCTGGTAGGAGGCGATGTGAACGGTCCGGTTCTGGGAGGGATATTTACCGCCCTGGGCTTTGCCGCCTTCGGAAAGCATCCGAAAAACAGCTGGCCCCTTGTCGCCGGGGTAGTCGCAGCCTGCCTTGTATTCGGTAAGGACCTGGCCGCCCCCGGACCTCTTCTGGCAGCCCTCTTCTGCCTGACCCTGGCCCCTGTGGCAGGCGAATTCGGCTGGATGGCAGGTGTTATCGCCGGTTTCCTGCACCTGGTCATGGTGGAAAGAACCGGGGCCTGGCATCTCGGGATCAATCTCTACAACAACGGCTTCGCCGGCGGTCTGACAGCGACCCTGATGGTTGCGGTGATCGAGTGGTTCAGAACCAGCCGCGAGAACAGCAGGACAGAACCGTCCTACAGAAGGAGAAGATAAGCAATGAAACACAAGCGCACCGAGTTCATCCTGCATCTTATAAGCGAGGTTGCCCATTTTGTCCTGGACGCCGATCCCTCCAGAATGGTCATATCCCTCCATCAGGAAAAAGACGGTCTGCATCTGGCGATCTTTGATGACCGGACCCGGAATGCGGAGGAACTCCAATCCATACGGAAGTCCCTGGAGCACCAGGAACGGCCTGAACTGGCCGGGTATTACGGTTCCATGGCAGGATACGATATGCTTGGAGAGGCACGCCTGGATCTGGTAGGCTGGCAGATAAAAGCCGCCACCGTCAGCGATACCGGCAGCGGAACCCAGATCGATCTATGGCTGGGGGGCGATCGTTTTGATCCGGAAAAGTTCACCCTGGGAAACACTAAGCAGTAATCAGGCACGGCTTTGAGTTGTAGAGAATCTTATGTTGAAAAAGTTCCATTTCTCGTCCTTTAAGACCCTGTTCTCCGTAATCGTGGTCCTCTCCCTGGTACCTGCCCTGGTGATTATAATATGGACCGGAGTTGAACACGGTTCCTCCCTGGAAGAATCCGTCAGGGATGAGGCCTTTCGGCAGGTGGAAACCCTGTCCATGGTTCAGAGAGTCATTTCCCAGTCCGTTTATCAGACCCTGATGACCCTGTCGATTCTGCCATCCTTTACCGACGGAGATTACGAAACCCAGAACATGGTCATCGGCGATCTGCTCAAGAAGAATCCGGAGTTTGTTAATATCTCCACCGTGGACACACGGGGCAGAGTCAGGGCCTCCGCTTCCCCGAATCTGGAAACCGGAATCGACCTCTCCCAGCGGCGACATATCAGGGAAGCCCTTGCGGGGAAGGGTTTTGTCGCCGGAGAGTTTATAATTGCCTACGTGGACCAGGAGCAATCCTTTCCCTTTGCCCTGCCCCTGAGGAGCAGAGAGGGAGAAATCATCGGGGTGCTTAACGCCGTTTACCGGCTGAGTGTCTACCGGACCATCTTTGACCGTCTCGAGCTGCCGGAGGAGACCATTCTCGGGATTACCGATTTCCAGGGTATCCGGATCTTTTTTCATCCAAGGAAGAAGACCAATCCGGTTGGAAAACCCATAAAGCAATCCGTCTGGCAGGGTATGCAGAACACAGCCGACTCAGGAACCCTCGTCGATACCGGGTCCGACGGTATACGGCGCTTCTATGCTTACCGGAAAATCAGGCTCTCTCCGGAGAGCGACCCCTACCTGTACATCGTACTTGGGATACCGGAAAGGAATGCGACCCGTCCCTCCCTCAGTATCCTCTACCGAAACATTATACTGATTGCGGCGGCGGCTCTGCTGAGTATCATAATATCCTCGGTACTTGGGCATATAAGCCTGGGCAGAAAACTGAAGAGCCTCATTCTGACGGTTAAGCAGATCCGGGAAGGAGACCTCTCCGCACGCACGGGAATCGTTGATTCCGAATCCGAAGTGGGGCAGGTCGCCGAAGCCATCGATAACATGGCCAACAGCCTTGAAGAGAGGAATTTCGAACGGGACAAGGCGGAGCGGATTCTGTCGGAGGCCCTTGCCGAGCGGGAGACCCTCCTGAAAGAGGTCCACCACCGGGTAAAAAACAACATGCAGCTGATTCTGAGCCTTCTGCACCTGGAGCAGCAGAACAGCAGCAGCATCGAGGACTTTTCCCTTCAGCTGGAAAACAGAATAATGGCCATGTCCACGGTCCATGAAATGATGTACCAGTCCGAGACCATTGCGGAAATCAATATGGAAGATTTCCTCGAGCGCCTTGGATCCGTAACCAGGAACCTCTACGCCGGACTCGTAATCGATGTTCAGGCTGAACAGCTGGTCCTGACCCTGGAAGAGGCCGTCCCCCTGGCTCTGATCGTAAATGAGCTGCTTACCAACTGCGCAAAATACGGGAAATCTCCCGACGGGGTTGCCCGGGTAAACATTGCAATGGGTTCTGATGCGGGAAACGCGACTCTGACCGTTCGGGACCACGGACCGGGTTTTCCGGAACCCCGGGAAGAGAACAATCCCACAAATCTCGGAATGCTTCTTGTCAGCACCCTGTCGGAACAGATCGGCGGGAAGGTCTCGTTCTCATCCCGGGAGGGAGCCGTTGTAGAGCTCAGCTTTCCGCTGCAGAGAGTTTAAGCTTTCCCCGGGGACCTGTCGCATGTTTACCTATAGCATCACCGGCAAATAACTAGTATCCTTCCTGATATCCAGTTTTCAGGAGTTCCGAGATGTCTCAATGTCCATGCGGCAGCGGAAAAAGTTTTTCCGCCTGCTGTGAACCGTACCTTACCGGTGCTGCCGATGCCCCCACTGCCGAGGCGCTGATGCGTTCGCGCTATACAGCCTACACCCTCAACAAAACAGCCTATATTGAGTCGAGCCACGACCCGGAAACCAGGGATTCCCTGGATCTCGAGGCAACCGGCCGCTGGGCCGGTGAATCAGAATGGCTCGGGTTGAAGATTCTGCGAACCGAAGCCGGCGGCAAAAAGGATGACAGGGGAATAGTCGAGTTCGAGGCCCGCTACAGGCAGAACGGGGAAGAGGTCCTGCACCACGAAGAGAGCATCTTCATCAGGCGTGGGGGCACCTGGTTCTTTCACGACGGACATAAACCTTCCCTTACGGTAGTCCGGGAGGAACCCAAGGTCGGCCGCAACGATCCCTGTCCCTGCGGCAGTGGGAAAAAATATAAAAAATGCTGCGGCAGTTAGCCTTGCAGCGGAAAGGAACTGCTCCCTATCTGTTCAGAAAGCTGATGTAATTTTCGATCTCCTCAGGGATCTTTACACCGGCTTTTTCGAAGCGTTTCTTTCGCGATTCCAGACGGAGCAGCTCTTTCCGGATCCGGTTCTGATACTTTGTCTCCATGTCGGTAAACAGGGGCTTCCTGGCCATCTCTTTTCGATGCTCCTCGGGAAAGGGAGCATAGCGGTAGAAGATCTCCCTGACCGCCGGATTCATTCTCAGCCGTCCCTCGAACTCGTAGTTGACCCAGGTAAGGTAATCACTGGTAAAGCGATCCCGGTCCGACCGGGTTTTCTGAATAAACTCTCTGAGTTTTTCCTTGGCCTCCGGGGTGAGTTTGGGATTCCTCCGATAGAAATTGATATAATCGTAGTAGGCGCCGACAATTCCCCCTTCGATGGGGTCGGTCCATTTGACCCCGGCCATGGTCTTCTGCAGTTCCCAGCGGAACTGGGCCAGCACGGTGGGGATGGCCTCATCAAGACTCTCCGTAAAGAAGAGGGGTACAAAGATCCTCCCGGGGCTCTCACGTTTTGTACCGTCCAGCTCCTGCCACATCATGGCCCGGGAGCCGCTTACGGGATACAGTACAAAATTCGGCAGAAGCTCCTTGAACACCAGATCGTTACCGAACTTGTGGTGCAGAACAACCTCCCGGTAGAACACGGAAAAATCCCGTTCCCGATAACTGTTCACCCCTTCTCCCAGGGTCTCCGGTTCAATCAGCATTCGTTCCGCGGATCCCACAAAGGCTTCACTGCACAGAAAAGGAACGGAGCGCTGTCGTGCTCCCGAAAGCAGGCCGCCGGTCTGGGAGACCACATTATGCAGTTCAAAACGCACCCGGTCCTCCGCCGTATCCTTGTACATATAGACGGAACTCTTCTGGGCTTTGGTCATTTTCGCCTGGCGTTTCAGAACTTCCCGAAAGGATTGCCCCATCTCGGTGATGGAGGGCAGAATTTCAGACCGGTAAATTTTTTCAAGAAAATAGGGCAGGGTCATGACCGGAATCTGCTCATCCGCATAGAGTACCCGTGAATAGGCATCGTCTATAGTGGCGAGATCCTCCCGGCTCAGAAGCGTCTCATCCACAAGACCGAAATGAAGCATGATACCCGGAATAAAGCCCTTTAAATCCGTGTCGATGATTTTTAGAAAACATTTTTCATAGAGCTGCCAGTACTGCCCGCTGAGGGTTTCCCGCAGGTCCCTGAGGCCGCTGCCGAATTTATCCTGAGCCCCTCCGAAGCTGCGCATATTCTCCCTGAAGCTTTCGGAAAAATCACTGTCCATATCCGAAAACTCCAGGATCCGGTCAAGGAGATTGGCGTACTTTGCGAGACCTGACGCCCCATCCTTCTCTCCGCTTTTAGAGGTTCTCCGGCCTTTCCCCTCGAGCTCGAGGTCCTGGTACTGTCCAAGGCTGGAATAAACCGGAAATTCCCTGGCAAGATCGACCCCCAGCAGTTTTCTGGCATCCTGACGACAACGCCAGCAGAAGCGTCCCAGGTAATGGTTGAAAATCCCGGCCTTTTCACTCTCCGCCGGCTGGCGTTCAAGGGTCTGGTCAATCCAGCCGTCCTCAAGAAAGAGTCTCCGGATAAGATCATCAATCTCCGTAACCAGGTGAAGGTTCTCATGAACCATTGTTTCGAGGGCCTTGCTCAGAAACTGGAAAATATAGAAATTGAGGGGTTCATCCTTTTTAAAGAGGGAGATCAGAATCTCATCGGGTTTCTGGACCAGCCGCTTCAGAAAAATGAGCTGCTGATAATCGATCATGTTCTCCACAACCCGGGCGTCCTGTTCCTCGTACAGACCCATAGCCTGCTGCAGACGGCCAAGAAAGAGATTATGGTCCCAGGGATCAGGCGCCTGAAGCCCCTCGGCGGCATTTATCCTCTTCCGGAGACAGGCGGCATATTCCGCCAGATCTGCATTCTCCCTAGTGCAGGGGAGTTCTGCCGGACCGCTGTCCTCCGGAAAATCCCCGGCCAGGGCCAGGGTATCGGCTATGGAGGCAAATTTGTGCCAGAGATACTTATAATTTTTATGCAGAAAGACCGCCGATTCTATGCGCTGGGCGAGGGCACGCAGCACCTGCAGATTCAGCGAGATTCTGGACTGGAGAAGATGGATGATTTTTTCGTGTTTAACCGGAATAATGGTGACAATACAGTCGGTAACAGCCCGAATGGAGGTCTCATAGGGACCTTCTTCCCTGATGCCGAGGATACCGAATATGGACTCCCCCTTGATCAGTCCCACCCGAATACTGCTGTCTATAAGCTCCTCAGGGTCCGGGGGCAGGTCCCCTCCACTGCGGGAACAGGAGAGGACCTCCGCCAGACCCGAGTGAAGCATGCTCATGGCCTTGGCGGTTTCTCCCTGAAGTATCAGGATCGTCCCCGCCGCAACCTTTTTCCGTTTTATCTCTTCGCTTAAGTCAAGTCGCTCCATATACAGCCTATGGTAGTAGGCCTTGGAAACAAATACAATAGCCGGAATGCCGCCTACTTATTGAAGAGGTGACAGGCAACCTGGTGGCCCGGGGCTGCTTCGGTAATCTCCGGGTATTTCTCCTCGCAGATCGGCATCTTGTAGGGACAGCGGGGATGAAAGTGGCAGCCCGAGGGTGGATTTATCGGAGAAGGCACATCCCCCATGACTACCCGTTTTTTCTGATCCCTTTTGGCTGGATCATTTACCGGATAGGCGGCAAAAAGAGTCTTGGTGTAGGGATGCAGGGGATTGGCCATCAGCTCCACCTTATCCGCCAGTTCAACGATTTTCCCCAGGTACATAACCATGATCCGGGTGGAGATAAACTCAACCACCGAAAGGTCATGGGAGATGAACATATAGGTAAGCTTGTGTTTCTGCTGCAGGTCCAGAAGAAGGTTCAGTATCTGGGCCTGGACGGAAACATCCAGAGCACTGACCGCTTCGTCGCAGACAATGAACTCCGGATTCAGGGCAAGGGCCCGGGCTATACCGATACGCTGACGCTGCCCGCCGGAAAACTGATGGGGAAAGCGACGCTGATGCCTGGGGTTAAGCCCCACCTCCTGCATCAGGCTCTCCACCCTTTCCTGGATCTCCGCATCGCTTCCTGTTTTATGAATTTTATAGGGCTGTTTCAGCAGGGAGATTACCTTTTTTCGGGGATTCAGGGAGGATGAGGGGTCCTGAAAGATCATCTGCATCTTCTTCCGGTACTGCTTCATCTCCTTATGGTGAAGGGAGAATATATCCGTTCCCCGGTACAGGACATCCCCCGCGGCCTTCTCTTCAAGACGAAGAATAGTCCGGCCCAGGGTCGACTTGCCGCAGCCCGACTCTCCCACGACTCCCAGAACATCACCTTCGCTGATGGTCAGACTGACATCGTTTACAGCACGCAGAAGGGCCTTTTCCTGGTGCTGGCTTTTAACTTCAAAAACAGTATGCAGCCTGTCAGCATTAAGTACTGTATCGCCGCTCATTCTTTGCTCTCCTTGACTGCAGAAAGATTGTGACACCAGGCTGAGTGATCCTCAGAAAGCCTGGTCTCGTCGGGGAACTCTTTGCCGCAGATTTCCGTGGCATAACGGCAGCGGTTCATGAAGGGACAGCCTTCACCGATGCTCAGAAGATCCGGAACCGTCCCGGGGATCGCCTCCAGTCGTACAGCACCGCGGTACTTTTCGTTGGAGGGAAGGGAGTTCATAAGTCCCAGGGTATAGGGGTGGCTGGGCTCCCGGAAAAGGGAGAATACGTCTCCTTCCTCGACCTTGCGCCCGGCGTACATTACCACCACATGGTCCGCGGTCTCGGCGACGACACCCATATCGTGGGTTATCAGCAGCAGGGACATGCCGATACGCTGCTGCAGGGAGACCATAAGATCCAGTATCTGGGCCTGAATGGTGACATCCAGGGCCGTTGTAGGCTCATCGGCAATCATCAGACCAGGATCGGGACTGGCAAGGGCCATGGCAATCATCGCCCGCTGCCGCATGCCCCCGGAAAGCTGGTGAGGATAGCTCTCGGCCCGTTTCGCGGGGCTGGGAATCTTTACCAGGTTCAGGAGCTCAACCGCCCGCTCCCAGGCCTCCGCTTTACTCAAGGCATGGTGGGTCAGGAAGACATCCGCGATCTGTTTTCCCACGGAGAATACAGGGTTCAGGGAGGTCATGGGCTCCTGAAAAATCATGGAGATCTTCTCTCCCCTGATTTTCTGCATCTCCTTCTCACTCTTTTTCAGAAGGTCCTCGCCCTTGAACCAGATCTCACCGGAGACAATCTTTCCGGGAGGCACGGGCAGTAACTGATTGATGGAATGGGCGGTAACCGATTTACCGCATCCCGACTCTCCCACCAGTGCGAGGGTCTTGCCATTGGGAATGGAAAAGGAGAGGTTTCTGACAGCCTTCACGACACCCCGCTGGGTATAGAAGTTGACCGAAAGACCTTTGACATCGATCATGGTGTCGGCGCTGTTCTGCTTGTCCGTTTTCTGTTTTTCTGTAGTCTGCATAATTTGTCCGTGTATTAATCCCTGAGTTTGGGATCGAGTATGTCCCGCAGACCGTCGCCGAAGAGGTTGAAACCCAGTACCGCGAAAAGGGTTGCAAGACCGGGAAACGTGACGATCCACCAGGCGTTGGTTATGAACTCCCGGGAACTGGCAATCATGAGGCCCCATTCCGGGGTGGGAGGCTGAGCACCAAGACCGAGAAAAGAGAGGGCCGCTGAGCTCAGGATTGCCTCGCCTACCCCCAGGGTGGCCTGTACCGAAACCGGAGCCAGGCAATTGGGAAGTATGGAGAGAAACATCAGCGAGAAGGGGGAGGCCCCCAGGGAGCGTTCGGCGGTAACATAATCGTTCTCCTTTTCCGCCAGCACAGAGGCACGCACAAGCCGGGCATACCGCGGAATTTGACTGATTCCAATGGCAACCATGGCATTGAACAGACTCGGCCCCAGAACCGCCACAATAACGATGGTAAGGAGGATATAGGGAAAGGCCAGCATGATGTCGATTAGCCGCATGACAATCTTGTCATACAGACCACCGATGTATCCGGAGGTAACCCCGATCAGCATCCCGAAGCCCATGGCAATACCGACAGAAACAACACCGATAACCATGGAGATCCGGGCGCCGTACATGAGCCGGCTCAGCATGTCCCGCCCCAGGTCATCGGTACCAAGAAAATATCCCGGGGAAAAGGGCGGCAGCGTACGGTCGGCTATGATCTGGTCATAGGGGCTTTTGGGCGACAGGAGGGGGGCAAATATTCCCACCAGCAGAAAAAGGGCGATTATAACGAGACCGGCCACGGCGGCGCGGTTCTGTTTGAGGTTGTGCAGGGACTCCTGAAAGGGTGTGGGGTCCTTGACCTCGATTATATTTCCGTTCTGTACAAGAGATTCATTCATACCTGTTACCTACTTGAGCCGTACTTTCGGGTTAACCACGGAATAGAGAATATCCACCAGAAGATTGATAAGGACGAAAACGGTGGAAATTACAATGATACCCCCCTGCACCGCGGGGTAATCTCTGGCGGAGATGGAATGGTAGATCCACTTGCCGATCCCCGGCCAGGCAAAAATCGTCTCCGTAAGGATCGCTCCCGACAGGAGAAGTCCGAACTGGATACCGATAACAGTAATAATCGGCAGCAGGGCATTTTTCAACGCGTAGCGGTAAACAACCTTCCGTTCAGGTATTCCGGCGGCCCGTGCGGTCTTTACATAGTCCTGCTTGAGGACCTCCAGCATGGAACTCCGGGTAGTCCGGGCTATAATTGCCAGGGGGATGGTTCCCAGGGCGACGGAAGGAAGAATCAGGTGTTTCAGCGCGGAGCCCAGGTAGTGCCAGTCTCCGGTTTTAAAAACAGCAATAAGGGAATCAATGAGATAGAAATTGGTTATGGTATCCATGTAATACCGAACGTTCATCCGGCCCCCGGTGGGGAAAAGGTCGAAGAATACGGAGAAAATCATGATCAGTACGAGGCCGAGCCAGAAAACCGGCATGGAGACCCCAAAAAGCGCACCCACCATGGAGACATAGTCAACCATGGTGTTTCGCCGGGTAGCCGATATTACTCCTATTATTATCCCCGCCACCGAGGCAATCAACATGGCAAAAAAAGCCAGTTCCATTGTTGCCGGAAAAAGTTCAAGAACCTCTTCCACAACGGGTCTCCCGGTGGTAATGGATTTGCCAAGGTCGAGATGTGCTATTCGTCCGAGATAGGAAAAGTACTGCTCGTGCAGAGGCCGGTCGAGCCCCATGTCCGCCCGCAGCTTTGCCAGCTGCTCGGCAGAAGCCCTTTCCCCCAGCATGACCCTGGCGGGATCACCGGGAGATAGGGCTATCATAAAGAATACCAAAGTTATTACGCCCAGCAGGGTCGGAATCAACAGACCCAGGCGTTTCAGAATGTATTTACCCATATAAATGGTGTCCTGGAATTAGAGGATACGGGCATCCCCCGGGGAACCGGGGGAGCCCATTCATGGTATTGTAACAGAAAATTAGCAGTTATGTCAGGTTATTTTTCGATCCAGACACCGCGGAAAACACGTTTTCCCGTGGGATAGATGTGGAATCCCTGAACACTATTCTTCATGGGAACAGAAACAACCGAGTGAGCGATGGGAAGCCAGGGGGCCTCTTCCTTGAAGACAACCTGGGCCTTTTCGTACAGTTCGGTACGACGGGCCTGATCCATGGTCTCCTTGGCTTCTTTGATCAGAGCGGTAAACTCGGCGTTCTTCCAGGCAGCGATGTTTCCGGCGGGAGGCTCAGCCGCGGGTGCGGAGAGAAGTACCCACAGGAAGTTGTCGGGGTCACCATTGTCTCCGGTCCAGCCGAGCATGGCCATGTCGTGCTCCAGGTTGTCGGTCTTGTCCAGGTAGGTTCCCCATTCGTAGGAGACGATCTCTGCGTCTACCCCGATTTCGGCGAACTGGGCCTGCATGATCTCGGCGATCTTACGGGCGTTGGGGTTGTAGGGCCGTGCAACCGGCATTGCCCAGAGTTGGGTGGAGAAGCCGTTGGGGAAGCCTGCCTGGGCCAGCAGCTGCTTTGCCTTGGCGGGATCGTAGGGATAATCCTTGATGTCGTCGTTATAGGACCACATGGTGGGGGGCAGAGGGTTCTTGGCGGGGGTTCCCGCGGAACCGTAGACTGCGGTAATGATCTCTTCCTTGTTGATGGCGTAGTTCAGGGCCTGGCGAACAAGCTTGTTGTCAAAGGGTTTTTTGCTGGTATTGAATGCCAGATATCCGACATTCAGTCCTTCCTGCTGCAAAACCTTGACATTGGGATCGTTCTTCATAGCCTGCAGGTCCTGGGCAGAGGGGAAGTCGATTACATCCACTTCGCCTTTCTGCAGGGCAAGCCAGCGGGCGGTTGCATCGGGAATGACCCGGAGGATAAGACGATCCAGGTAGACATCGTCCGCCCAGTAGCCCTCGTTGCGCTCGAAGATGATGGCATCGTCCTTGCGCCACTCGACGAACTTGAAGGGACCGGTTCCCACGGGATTGTTTTTGAAGTCTTCCCCGAGTTTTTCAACAGCGGCGGGGGATACGATGCCTGCGAAATCCATGGCCAGGTTGGCGAGGAAGGGGGCTTCCGGTTTTTTCAGGTCAAAGCGTACGGTGTAATCATCCACAGCAACAACCGCATCGACGATGTTACTCATGTCCATGTAACCCCAGTACTTCCAGGGTCCCAGATCATAGTAGGGATGATCTTCCTTGAACTGGCGTTCGAAGGTAAATACGACTGCATCGGCGGTAAAATCGGTCCCGTCGTGGAACTTTACGCCTTTGCGCAGATTAAAGGTAACCGACAGATTGTCGTCCGCAACTTCCCAGCTTTCCGCCAGGGCAGGCCGAACCTCGGTTTTTCCGGGGACAAACTCCACCAGGTTGTCAAATACAGCGGTGGCGCCGTAAAAGGATTCACCGTCGGTTTCCCGGGCAGGATCGAGTCCTACAGAGTCGCCGGAACGGGCAAAAACCAGGGTCCCGCCCATTTTTCCGTCGCCGCCTGCGCTGGATGCAGCTTCCTGTTCACCACCGGCAAATGCCATGGGCACAGCAAGCAGAAGAACTAAAGCGACGGATAGAAACATAATGCTTCGCTTCATCAGAGTACTCCTCTTTTTACTTGAAACAGATTTTAGACATATACAATGTCTTTAGCTTAGAGCCATCTAAAAAAATTATCATACTGATATATTATGTCAAGTATATTTACTGTTCTAATCGGCCGCTTGGCCAAAAAAACAGTTCAAAATGCCGGCTAGCGTCCTTCACCGAGGCGCCGGACAAGATAATCAGGAAGATTGCACTCCCGCATACGCTTCTGAACCGCAGGAATATCATACTCCACCCGCCGAAGAAACCAGAGCCCTTTATCAGTGTCCAGTATCCCGTAAGCGGCCCGGGGATCGCCTTCCCGGGGCTGCCCGGTGCTGCCGGGGTTAAGCAGGCTCTGTCGGTGCAGGAGATCCAGATCATTCCTTTCACGGAGGGAATGACGCACGACCTGTCCGTCCGGTCCCCGACTGAAGTAAAAACGCAGATGGCTGTGGCCAAAAAGTCCCAGAGGCGTCTTCAGCAGGGAAAAGTTCTCTTCCGCGTCCAGGGAATCGAGAATATAATGGGTAATGGGGTCGGTAAGGGCCCCGTGAAAGAGGGTAAAGGTATCTTCCTGCACGAGGGGTTTCAGACGGGAAAGGTATTCCCTTGAGCCGGAGTTCAGCTGTTCCCGGGTCCAGATCAGCGCAGCCCGGGCATGTATATTGAAGTAGTCCAGGTCGAAACGGCCGATGGAGGCCCAGTCATGGTTTCCGGGTACCGCGGTTACCGGAAGGCGGGAGAGTTCCTCTGCACATTCGTTGGGGAAGGGACCGTAACCGACGATGTCCCCCAGGCAGAGTATTCTGTCCCAGTCTCCCGCCGCATCTCCCAGTACCGCCTTAAGGGCCGGTAAATTTGCGTGAATGTCGGAGATAACCAGGTATCGCATGCTGTATATTACTATGGTGCGAAGGAAACAGAATGGCAAGAGATAAAGTTGACAGAATAGTAAATGGGCTCGCGGAGCATTTCGCCTCCGCCTGGCGGCTCCTCTCGGATACAACCATCTATCTGTCCTCCCTTCCATCGGGAAAGGTGTTCCAGCGTTATGAGAACACCCTTCGTAAATGGCGTCACAGCCTGGAAAACGGCCGCAGAAACCCGGAAGTGGTCAACGAGGTACGCTCGCAGATCATCGCCTTCCGGAAAACCCTGCGCAAAATGGGATACGACATCCGCCTGGGAGCCTACGAGATCAAATTCGAAGGTTTCCGGCACGACGATGCCATTGCAGAGGGTTTCCGGCGGATGGTTCTGTTCATCGCGAAGGACAGTCTCTATTATCTGACGGGGTCGGAAAACCATATCGAACTGGACAGGATTCTGGAGAGCCGCCTGAAAAATGCGCGAATCAGTGAATCCATGCGGCGGCACTATCTGTGGTACCGGTGGCGGCAGAATACACTGGTACTGTCCGGCGCGGATTCGGAAATGAAGGAGTCCTTTGAAAAGCTGCAGCAGCTTGTAAACGAAAATACCCTGTTTTTCATCAGGCAGCTGAAAAAACTGCCCTGATTCTCCGGGTACTCACCTTTATTTATGATTATCTTTGTTTTATATTTGTCTGAAGGAATCGACGATTCCCAATTTTCCCGCGTATGAACGGACGGTAGCAGCATGAGCATGAATTATTCCGTCTCCTCCACAGGAGAGACGCTGGCCCTTGTTCCGGAAGAGATAAACTCCCTGGTCGATAATATCAGGTCCGTAATCTTTATGGACAGAATAAAGCTCGAATACCTACTGGCAGCCAAGGTTGCCGGGGGCCACGTCATTCTCGCGGATTCCCACGGCGTAGGAAAAACCTCCCTGGCCCGGGCTCTGGCGGGATCGATAATCTGGAAGGCGGAAACCGTAGCCGCCGAAGAGATCGCCATGGACCCCTTCTCGCGGATCCAGTCCACCGTCGACCTTCTTCCCCAGGATATAATCGGCTACTCCCGGCTATCCGGTCCGGAAAACGAGGTTGTTTTCAACAAGGGACCCATTTTCGCCCATTTTGTGCTCTGTGACGAGATCAACCTGCTGACCCCCAAGACCCAGGGCTCTTTTTTCCAGGCCATGGAGGAGCAGATGGTCTCCATCGAAGGCAGAACCTATCCCCTGCCGGCGCCCTTCTTCATAATCGCCACCATGAACCTTAAAGGGGCCCATCTTTTTCCCCTCCCCGCACCGCAGCTTGACCGCTTCATGATCCAGTTGTCCCTGGGCTTCCCCAGTGAAGAGGACGAGGCCGCCATTATCCGTCAGCATGGCCGCACCGACGGCTGGGAACGTTTTAAACCCACCACGGCATCCACCGATCTTCTCCGCTGGCAGGCCATGGTGGACGAGGTGGCAATCCACGATGATGTCATCGACTATATAGTCGCCCTGGTCCGGGCCACCCGGAACCATCCGGAGGTCTCCATTCCCGCCTCTCCAAGAACCGGAGTAAAGCTCTCCCGTCTTGCCCGGGCCCTCTGTCTTATCCGGGGCCGGGACTATGCGACCCTGGATACCATCAAGGAGATCTTTATTCCCGCGGTGGCTCACCGCATCAGCCTTCACGATCCGGAGCGTCCCAGGGATGGTGTTCTGAAGGAGATACTGAACTCCGTACCCGTCGATCCGCGGCGAAGGAGACTGTAAGGATCTGTCCACCATGAAGAGGGCCTGGACCAGAGTGTACCGCTGCTTTCCTTTAACGATACTGGGCTTTCCCGCAGCCGCAGGACTGCTTGGAGTTCTGGGCAGGGCCTTTGCCGCAGCCAATGCCTATGCTTATTTCTTTTCCCTCACAGGCTTGAGTCTCATGGGGCTCCTGATGCTCCTCTCCTTTCTGCAGGCCAGAAAAATCGGAGAAGACGAGATTGTCTGGCACAGCAGACACCGGGTTTTCGCGGGAAAGGAACCGGCACCCCACGGACTCGAGCTGAAAAGCAGCCGCCTTCTGCCTTTTTTCCGGGTCCGTTTCCGCCTTGCAGGAGCTTTGAAGGTGGAGGGGAGGTACCTGGGATATCACTGTCAGAGCGGCCGTTTCAAACCTGCAGAGGATTTCATCGTCCCCATGCCCCTGGGACTCCCCCACTGCGGCAGTTTTCACGCCGAACTCGCCTTAAGCGTGGAGGACATCTTCGGGCTGACCCGCTTCTGCATCGGCACACCCGTAAGCAGGCTTATACCGGTACTCCCCGGGGTTCTCCACAGGCCGGTGCGTTACCGGATCGCCGAACGGGGAGCCGAGGAAAAGAGCCGGGTAAAGGAGAGCGAGGTGGAGCGCTATTACATGAGGGAGTATGTTCCCGGAGACCGCTTCCGGGACATTAACTGGAAGGCCTCCGGCAGGGGAGACAAACTCTTTACCCGGATATCCCCGGTGGCCCAGGACGAGAGTACCACGGTAACCCTGTGGGTCAGGTTTTACGCCAGGGACCGCCGCCCCTCACCGGCCCTCCTTGCCCTGGCGGAGTACCAGAAATCCTGGGTACTTACCTTCCTGCTTCGCATAAAAGAGGAACACCCGGACTTCATGTTCCAGGTATTCATGAACCGGGATGAATTTCTGCTGGAGAACGATGAAGACCTGGAAGCCTTCGCAACAGCCCTGGGGGGTAAATGGTTCAGTGCAGCCTCCGACGATCTTCCGCCTTTGCCTCAGGAGGGACGGGTCTACCTCTTCAGCAGCTCCGCGGATGAAAGCGCGGAACATATCAGGCAGCTTTATCCCCGGGTGGAGTTCAGCCTGCATCTTTCGCGGATCGCCCGCAGGGACGAAGAGAAAACAGGAATCAGGATTCCTCTTTTTCCAGCATACCGGGGGGAGGATCTGCCTTCGCCCGCTTTTCTGCCCGGTATGTTCAGGAAACGGGGCCGCCTTGTTCAGCGCATGCCCGGTACGGACGAAGAGGCCGTCCTTATTCCCCTGATCGGGAGCAGGGGGGAGCCCATACCATGACGATTCTCTTTATTCTCCGCTCCCTGCTATACCTCTTCGCCCTGGCAATACCCTTTGCCCACAGCGGGGTGGTTATAGATTACGATCTCTACGGTCTGGGACTCTATTTCCTGCTTATTCCGGGGCAGGCCGTCCTGGCCTTTTTCTTTTCTCCCCCGGCCAGACGACTGAAACACAGTCTTCTGGCGGCGGGACTTTTTCAGCTTGTTCTCAGCCTCCTTTTTGCAGGGGGTGTTTCGGGGATACTTCAGTATCTTCTCCTGGGGTCCTGGAGTTTTCTGTCCACCTGGCTGCTCTTCCGCTTTCGCTGGAGAATCGCTGCTGTACCGGAACTGATTTTTCTGGCAGCCGTGTATCTGCGGCTGGTCAATTTTACCCGGGGTCTCTCATCCTCCGCCGGAGTGCCTGACAGTCTGCCCCAGCTTCTGCTTTTTACCGGAATCGCCGCCCTCCTTATGCAGCTTCTGATTATCATGCTCATTCTGCGGCGCCGTTGGGAGGAACCCCGGGGAACCTGGGAATATACAAGCGTTCTGGCGGTAGCTGTACCACTTTTACTGGCCGCGGCCCTCCTGGTCCCCGGGGATTTCGTTCAGCATACAGTGGTCTTCAACCAGCTTTTTGAACCCCCGGAGCCGGAATACCGTCCCCTGGACGAGGAGGCGGAGGGACTTCCCGGGGGCAACCTTCAGGGACGTTCTCCCCTGGAGGGACGCCGCGGCAGAAACGGACAGCCCGGCCTCTACGGCCTGCCGGCGGACCGCTGGGGCGAAGGAAGACGACGGGGCGAGCGGGACGGGGAAGGAGAAGGCAGTGGCACGGGAGGCCGGCAATATGCCGTAATGGTGGTCGCATCACCCCAGGACCCCACCTACCTTGCGGACGGATACTACGACAGCTTCGATCCGGTACGGGGATTCGGTAAAGCCCTTGAAATGCCCCTGAACGAGATCGTCGGAAGGCGCCTTCTGGAAACCTGGTTCAATCCTCTGATACCCCGGGATCGCTCCCGCCTGAACACGGAGATCTTCACCCTCTCCACCAGGCCGGAACGGACCCTGGCCTACCTGCCCCTGCGGGCGGAACCGACCATATTCGACCCCTCGGTGCATCCCTTCACCTATTCATACCCCCACGTGGCGGCAATCTCCGTCAGCGATCCCTATGACTGGGTCACGTCCCGGGACTATAGCAGCCGGGAGAGGGAACAGTTGTCCGGGGAGCTGGAGATAGACATGGACCCCGCAGCGGAGGAACGCTTCCGGTCCTACCTCGAGCCTGTCCTGGCCGAAGCGGAGGGACCGGGGGAGAAGATCCTGGCTATTCTGAAGAGTTTTGAGGAGCTCCAGTACGAAATCGGTTTTGACGAGGATGTCTCCGTGGCGGCCATGGAGCATTTTCTCTTTACCAGCAAGAGCGGCGACTGTACCGAGTTCTCCAATACCGCCGCCATTCTGGGACGCCTCGCGGGAATCCCCTCCCGCGTGGTTACCGGCTACCTGGCTTCGGAGGGGCTGCAGACCATGTCACACCTTCAGGGACTCATGCTGCTGCGGGAGAGCATTCCCAGCCTGAAGGATCATCCGCTGGAAGAGCTCTACCTGGTCACCACCGCCCACCGTCACTCCTGGCCCCAGTTCTATCTGCCTGACTACGGATGGATCGACTTCGAGTCGACCCAGTATGCCATACCACCGCTTCCCGGGGGAGACCCGAACTCCCAGGACGTTGTGATTCCCCTTATCGAAAACCGGACTGTCGCCGGAAGAGATTTTCAGATCCCCTGGAATCTCCTCCGACAAGTGATGCTGAGCCTGTTTATTCTGCTCTTCGCGGCACTGTATGCCTACCGCTACGGACGGGAGATTCTTCTCAGGCACCTGGCATCCCGGCCGGGACGAAAGGGACTCCTTTCCGCGGAAAAACTGCTGCTGTCGCTGCTTGCCAACGAGGGCCTGCGCCTCAAGAAGAGATCCGAGACTCCCCGGGAATATGCAGAGGTGGTCCCTGAGCTGGGCCCCTTTGTCGGGATATACGAAAAACTCCGTTTCAAGCCGGGTATCAGCACGGAGGAGGAAAAGAAACTCCGAAAGGAGCTCCTGGATGAACTGCACAAAGCAGTCTCCTTACGACGGCGCCGTGGATTGAAGGGGGCTCTCTACAGGCTGCTGAATCTGAAAGGAGTCGTCTTCCCATGAGAAAGCTTGCACGTGCGGTATTCTGCCTGCTTCTTGCCATGTCGTCCATGATATCCTGCAGCAGGGAAGCCCACTGGGTAATGTTCCGGGGAGAACAGAGCAAGGGATATACATCCGAAAAGGTCTACCCTCCCCTGGCGGTAAAATGGAAGCTGAAGCTACAGGAAAGTCCCGGAGAGAAGCGCAGCTTCAATCCCCCCATTGTGGTGGACGATACCATTTATTTCGGATCCAACGACGGAAACTTCTACGCCCTGGATGTGGAATCCGGCTACATGCGCTGGGTTTTCAAGACCCTGAGCCCCATCAACTCCCTGCCCTACGCGGATGATGAGAAGGTCTACTTCGGCTCCTCCGACGGCTACCTCTACGCCGTGGACAGGGAAAGCGGAGAAAAGGTCTGGGACTTCAATACACGCTCACCGGTAAACTCCACGGTTATCGGCTACGAAGACGGAATCGTCTTCACCTCCGATGTGGGGGCCAGCTACTTTTTCAGCGCCGAGGGGGAACTGCAGCACCAGATCCCGAATCCCGTATGGCTCTCCCACAGCTTCCAGATCCAGGACCACATCATGTACTTCGCGCCGGGACCGGAAACAAACCCGCACAGCTTCGGAGCCTACGACATCCGGGCCAGGGACTACCTCTGGTTCATCGACACCTGGGACGATGCTCCCACCTGGTACTCCTTTCCGGCTAAAAAAGGGAAGATCCTCCACTACGCCACCAGCAGGCTCTACGTTGACGGCTGGCTCCTCTCCTATTACGGGATTAACGCCCGAAACGGAGAGATAGAGTGGCTCCGGGAAGAGCCCGCGGTGCTGCCGGTCTGGCAGGACATCGATCACTACACCCTCTTTGAAGACTCCCTGGAACTCCTGGATTATCTTGCCCCGGCCCTCTGGAGAGACCTGGTTATCTATTCCTCCGGCGACAATGTACTACGTGCTTTCAAGGGAAAAACGGGGACCAGCGCCTGGCGGCGGGAGTTTCTTCAGCCCGCCTCCTCATCTCCCATCGTCGCCGGCGACCGGGTGTATGTGGGCCTCCGGGGCTCCCTGGACGAGGAGACCCTGGAAAAGCCCTACCCGTCCCTGCTGGTCTGCCTCTCCGCAAGAACCGGCAAGGTGCTGTGGGAGTTCGAAACCGACGGGGATATCCTGTCGGCCCCGGTAATCGCCGGGGGCTGGATTATCTTCGGGACCGACAACAGCTATTTTTACGTACTGGAAGAGGTATTCTAGGGACGGCCGGTGTCGAAGGAGAACTGGATGCCCGTCCGGATCCTTGTGGAGGTATTGATCCAGTCCGGCGGTCCGATCAGGAGGTCCTGCTGGGCTTCGATTATCCACTGCATGAACTCATGGGTCCTGATCCGTATGCCGCCCTTGATAAAGGGCCCCACGTAGGTCCGGTTTTCGTCGGCAAAGAGAAACTGGGGTGTTACGCCGGCCCCCAGAAGATAGGAGACCTTTTCGTTCCCGGGAAAGAGAAAGTTGAGCCCCAGGTCCAGGGGAATATAGAACCTGGCGTCGTTCGAACCGGAACCCTCCTCGGGCCACAATCCGAAACCGGCCCCCAGACTGAGTTCGAGATCGCTGTGCAGCGGGACAATGTAGGCACCGCCGATATCGAGAAAGCCATCCTCATAGTTGAAGAAATCGCCCCCAAGGGTGGCAACAAAGGACGGGGCCGCCCAGGCCGACGCTGCCAGCAGCATCAGGATCAAGGCAAGATGTACACGCTTCATGAGTTGTCCTCCGAATGCATTTAAAATTGTGTTCTGACCTAGTTTCGGTCAGTTTTTCCGCAGCATATAGCTTCATTCCATAAAAATATCGCATGAGAGGCGGGAATACAGCAAAAGCGGCACCGAAGCGATGCCGCGTTCCTTCATTTCCTGGTTTTATATCAGAACCCGTAGGCAGCGCCGAAACTCAGATACATTATCGGAGCCCAGGTTATGTCTGCGTAATCATTGCCCCCTGTGGGCTGGCTCAGGAAACCGATATCGAGAAAGGGGATGACGGGGCTGTTCGCAAGGTGATACTGCCCCTCGATACTCAGGTTGACCGCAAGACCGTCAACATCATCCCCGTAATCACTGTCCGACGAGAGTGAACGGTATCCGATGTTCAGTCCCGGCTTGATGGATATCTCGGGACTTATAAAGAACCGCGGTTTTATGCCCATCCCGATTTCGGCGAAACTCCCGTCTACACCTTCAACTTCAGCCGGGCCATAATTTACATACGCCCCTACGGCGAATTTCGGTGTGACATACATGTCCGCAAAGGCCCGCAGCAGAAAGCTGCCGTCTTTGTCAAGGTCCGCTCCATCAGCATCAATAGTTCCCGATAGCCAGAAACCCGCCGACGCACCGACTTCGTAATTTGCGTCTTGAGGAGCTGCGGTTACGACTGAAGCGATTAATCCAAGGAGAAGAGCAACGAGAACACCTGTTGGAAATTTACATCTACTCATCCAAGTGCCTCCTAAGGACAGCGTTCCTGCCCTGTATTCAGTATAGCCGAGTTTCAGGGGACATGCAATTTTTTAGAAGTACCTGTGGTTCAGTTCTTTCCCGGGGTCTCCCCCTTGACCCGGCAACCGGGGGTGGCTACTCTGAATTAAACGCCCGGGCCTGTCAGACGCACCAGCGGCGAAGTATTCAGGGTCCCGCCCGTTATTCCAGTCGAGGAAGCGCCGATATGAAAAAAAGATTCCTTTCAATCCTGATTCTGATTTCTCTTTCCCCTTTTCTGTTTTCCCTGGATTATCCCGGTACGGCTATGGGGGATGATTTCCTGAGTCTCCGGGTCAACCCCGCTGCCATGGCCTTCGGCAACGCCGGCGGAATAGCCCTGATTCACCCTTTCCTTATCGATGAAGACGAAGGGGAGCGGCCGGACCTTTTTAACGAGTACTCCCTGCAGCTGGCCTTCACAAACCTGGGATATTACTTTGACAGGCAGGATACCGATTACACCCATAACCTGCTGGCTGCGTTTCCGCTGCTTCCCAATTTCTACCTTGGATGGCGGGGAGACTGGCAGAATGCGGACCTGGACGGTATGGACAGCACCCTGGGTGTTCTGGCGCGTCCGTCGGACTACCTCTCCCTGGCGGCAACGGGGGAGAAGCTTTTTACCGGAGAGGCCTCCGGTACTGTGGGATTCGGCCTGCGCCCCCTCTTTCTGACCGGTGACAATCCCTCCCTGCTGACTGTGGGACTCGATATTCCCTGGGACCGGGAGCTCCGGCGTCCGGTACTTCAGGCAAGCAGCGAACCCATCGATGCGCTGCCGGGCTTTGCCTTCAACCTGGCGTACAACATGGAGGACAAGCGTCTGACCGCAGGGCTCTCCTACAGCCTGGGGACCCTGCGGAGCGGGTTCCTGATGGACGACCGGACCAGGGGAGCCGCTTACGTGCATCTTGGAGTGCGGAAATACTCCTCCCCGGCCGTTCCCATGACGGATCCCTACGTGCGCTTTAATCCCGGTCCGGTTATCGCCGAGGAGTCGACCCCGGGATTCTTCTTTTTCGATCCCCCGGCCCCCAGTCTGTTCGAAGTTCTAGAAGCGCTTAAGGATCTTCAGGAGGACCCTGCTGTCAGTGGAATCGTGATCGAAAATCAGAACTTCCAGACCAGCTGGGCGGGATACCTCGAACTGATCAGCGCCCTGAACCGATTCAGGGAGGCCGGAAAAAAGGTGGTGTATTACTACGAGAACATAAGCCTCTGGAACTACATCCTGGCTTCCTCCACGGGGGACGCCATTTACCTGAATCGACTGGGGCGGGTCGATCTTACCGGGCTTGGAGGAACCCGGCTCTACTTTGGAGGACTTCTGAACTCCTTCGGTATCCGGGTGCATAATATCCGGTCCCACCCCTACAAGAACGGGGCGAATTTTGTTTCAGAACCGGGAATAACCCCGGAGGAACGGGAAATGCTCGAGGTATTCTACCGGGACATACTTGATGAAGTTATCAAACTGGTCCGTTCCGGACGGGGCGAAATACTCTCCGGAGACCTGGAAGAACTCATAGCCGCAGGCCCCTACCTTATCAGCGACGAGGCTCTGGAAGCAGGCCTCGTGGACGGGCTTATCTATCAGGATGAGCTTACTGACAAACTGAAGGAGTTCCATCAGCACCCGGTTATCAGCAACGGAGATTTCCGTGAACCCTTCCGCCGGGACTGGAGTGATCCCTTCGCGAACCAGATAGCCCTGATCTACGCCGTGGGAAACATAACTTCCGGAAAAGGGGTGCCGGGCTCAAGCATAGGCGCGGAAAGCCTGGGTGCCTCGATCCGTGCAGCCAGGGAGAACCCCTTCGTAAAGGCCATTCTCCTGCGCGTCGATTCCGGGGGAGGATCCTCCCTTGCATCCGACGTGATCGCCAGGGAAGTCCAGCTCTGCAGGGAGGCGAAAAAACCCTTTATTGTCTCCATGGGCGGGGCGGCCGCTTCGGGGGGCTACTATATTTCGGCTTACGCCGACAGAATTGTGGCTTCCCCTTTGAGTATTACCGGATCCATCGGGGTATTCATCGCAATGCCGGAGTTCGCCGGGCTTCTGGAAAAGTACGATGTAGGCAGCGCGGAGCTTGGGACATCGGAGAACGCCAGTTTCGGGAATCCCTTCAGGCGGCTCGACGCCGGGGAGCGGGAAAAACTCTCCGGGCTGGTTTCCCATACCTACGGACTTTTTATCGATACCGTGGCCCGGGGACGAGACATGGAAAAAGAGGCTGTTGATGCGGTTGCCCAGGGGCGGGTATGGACCGGACGCCAGGCTCTGGAACATGGACTGGTGGACAAGCTGGGAGGTTTTCAGGATGCCATAGATGCGGCGGCGGAAGCTGCGGGTATTCGGGGACAGTACATGCTGGTGGATTATTCCAACCGGGACATTCCCCTATCACTGCGCATGGCGGAGAGCTTCAAGTCTCCCCTGGAAGGACTGTTTCTGCCGGAACTGCTGCTGAAGGAGAAGGGGCCCCTTTATATGATGCCCTTCAATCCGGCGGACTGATCCCGGAGCGGCGGATCTTCCCGGCGGTAGATCTCCAGTACGAGATTCAGGTGCCTTCGCATACGGGTGGAGGCCTCTTCAGGCTTTCCCGTGACGATGGCATCGTAGATTTCCTTGTGCTGCTGGTACAGTTCCGCCGGGTTCTCCGCCCGTTCCAGCACCAGGCGGCGGCGGCCCTTGATGGAAACTTCAAGAAAGGTGGTTACAAACTCGGCGCTTTTCTGCAGAACAAAATGGTCGGCTATCTCGAAGATTCGCTCGTGAAACTCCATATCCGCCTTGGCGCTTAAAGCCGGATTCTCCTCCGATACGGCCCGCTTCATCCGCTCAATGGGCTCCATAAGATAAGAGGCTTTTACGGGGGTCATCTTGATGGCCGCCAGTTCAGCGGCCTTGAGTTCAAGAAGAAAGCGAAGGTCCAGGAGTTCAAAGGTAAGTCCCTGACGCTCCACGAAAAGGGGAGCCAGGGTAGAGAGAAAGGGAATAATATTCAGCCCCGTTATATAGGACCCCCCGCCCCGCCGGGTTTCGATCAGACCGAGAATCTCCATGACCCGCAGGGCCTCCCGCACCGAAGCCCGGGAAACACCGAACTTTTCAGCAAAGTCCCGTTCAGGAGGCAGCCGGTCTCCAGGGGCCAGATCCTGGTCGCGGACGGAGTTGATAATATCCGAAATAATCTCTTTATAAACCTTTTTCACACCTTTACGTCTACCTTGGATGGGTCTGTTTGAATATACGGAAAGATACGGCCTACCCAGAGTATTTTTCACAAAATCCCGCTGCGTTTCAAGCGCTATTTTCTGGTGCGGAAAAAACCGTAATTGCCATTAACCCCCGGTCCCGGTATAGTTAATTCATGAACACCTACACCATCGTACGTATGGAGCATCTGAACCACCATGGAAATCTCTTCGGCGGCCAGATGCTTAAATGGGTCGACGAAAATGCCTGGCTTGTGGCAGCCAAGGAGTATCCCGGCTGCATGCTGGTGACCCGGGCCATGGACGATATCTCCTTCAGGCATCCGGTTCCCGTGGGGTCTATCCTGCGCTTCGATGCCCGGGAAACCCATCATGGACAGACATCCCTGAGCTACAGCGTGGATGTATGGTCAGACGAACCGGGGGCTACAGAGGAAAAACTGGTTTTCTCCACCTCCGTGACCTTCGCCTGCGTCGACTGCGAAGGGAAGAAGGCTCCCATTCCTCCCAGGGGGGGTACAAAACCCGGAGCCTGCGGGGATTAAGTTCCGATACTGCCCCGCTGATCGTCCAGGGCGATCATCTCTTCCGTCAGCTTTCGTATTTTGGATCGCAGAACAAAGACGCAGTCCGTCTCCTTTCCCCTTCCCTGAACAATGTCTTCCGCCAGGGCCCTGCAGTTGGGGGCCCCGCAGGAGCCGCAGTCCAGGGCAGGGAGGTCCTCCGTGAGGGCTTCCAGGCGTTCGAGCTTTTCCAGGGCCCGGGCAGGATCGGCATCCAGGGCCATCACCCTGTTTTCCCTGGTCATGACCCTGGTCTCCAGCAAAAATTCCCGCTTTTCCGTCCGGGAGGCTTCACTGCTTTCCCTGCCCGCCTGTTCCGCCCTTGCCGCCAGCCGGGACCTGGCCATGAAGGGATTTTCCACCTGAAGTGCCCCGCCCACACAGCCTCCGGGACAGGCCATGGCCTCGATAAAGCTGATTCCTTCGCTGTTTCCCGAATCGATCTTCTCCAGCAGAAGAGAGACATTCCGTATTCCATCCACGGCGATCCCCTCCCCCGGAGCAACCGAGCGGCTTTCTCCGCCGCTTCGTCCCCAGAGGATCCCCGTCTTTCCCGCAGTGGAATCGACACGCCCCCTGCCCACGGCCTTTACAACAGCCGCGAAGAGATCCCGCACCGGCACGGCTGCAGCGACACTCGAGGCTGAGGCGAAGAGAGGATGTCTGGAATCGGTGATCTTGGCGGGACAGGGGGTTATGAACACCGGAGAAGCCGATTCACCGTAATGCCTCTTTATCAGCCGGGCGGCAACCTCCATGGGTGAGGGCAGAGGGACCAGACTGGACAGAAGCGCAGGAAAACGAACCTCCACCAGGCGCACCACGGCCGGACAGGACGAGGAGATTAGAGGACGGGGAGCATCTTCACCTTCCAGGATTCGGGCTGTAGCTTCCGTCACTATCTCCGCCCCCAGGGCCACCTCTTCCACACCGGCAAAGCCCAGGGACTTGAGGGCCCCCAGCAGGTCCTCCACGGGAATGGCGGATTTAAACTGTCCGTAAAAACTGGGGGCCACCATGGCCACAGGAGTCTCCAGGGCAAGGGCCGCCTCCAGGGCATCGGAGCGAACGCTCTTGGCATGATGGGGACACACCCGGATACATTCGCCGCAGTCGATACAACGCTCGGTTATGATAAAGGCCTTACCGCCCCTGACCCGGATAGCCTCGGTGGGACAGCGGGTAACACAGAGTGTACAGCCCTTGCAGCGCTCCTCCAGGAGCATCACTGAATGCCGTGTCATTGCGGTGCATCTCCGTTCAGAAAGACGGTAAAGGAGACGGTCGTTCCGGAACCCGGGGAGGATTCCAGGGTAAAGATGTCGGCGGAACGCTTCATGTTGGGAAGCCCCATACCGGCGCCGAAACCGAGCTCCCGGATATACTCATTGGCGGTGGAGTATCCCTCCTGCATGGCAAGATCCACATCCGCAATCCCCGGTCCCTGGTCCTTCAGGACCGCGCTGATTCTCTTCGGGCTTATATCGATCTCCGCAGTCCCGCCCCCGGCGTGTACCGCCATGTTGATCTCTCCCTCGTAGAGAGCCACGGAAAATCGACGTATCGCTTTCTGGGAGACCCCGAGCTGCAGCAGAAGCCGTTTCACCTTGGTAGAGACCTCTCCCGCGGCATGGAGAATATCGGGAGTAACAGTATAGAGCTTTTTCATTGCTTGAATCCACCGGGGTTTTTCACGCCGGAAGTATATCACGGGGTCGGGACAATTGAAACAAATATCACTTTTCTGCGAGTATTGCGGATAAGGAGGCCAGACGATGATTTCCGCCAGGGATGTTCTTTCTTTGCGAACAGGTATATTTGCCCATCGAGGCAATTCCGCCGCCTACCCCGAGAATACCCTGCCGGCCTTCCGCAGCGCCTTTCAGCTGGGCTGCCCCATGGTGGAGACGGACCTTCACCTGACGGCGGACGGAGAACTCGTCCTGTGGCATGATGAACGGACAGGAAGAAACACCGACCGGGACCTCGTTATCGAGGAATCGAGCCTGGCGGAGCTGCGGAGCCTTGATGCCGGCTTTACCCGTCCCGCCTTCAGGGGGATGGGAATCTACATGATGACCTTGAACGAACTCCTGGAGGAGTTTCCCGAGGGGGTCTTCAACATCGACCTGAAAAGCCCGGATCCCATGATCGCGGTCCGCTATGCCCAGGTTCTGGCGGCTCACCGTGCCTGGGAACGGGTTGTAACCGGGAGCTTTCACGGTAATGTTCTGCGCCGCTTCCGTCGTCTGGCTCCTGCCTGCCTGACCTCCATGAGCCCGGGGGAAGTCCGGGCGGCGGTAATCATCAACCGGCGGGGACTCAGGTGGCTGCGGCCCCTGGCGGCGATTCTTATCAAAGGCCGGATCTTCCAGGTACCCGAGGTTCACGGGAATATACGGGTGGTAAACAGGGGCCTGATTTCCTCCTGGGCAAAGTCCGGAGTCCCGGTACAGGTCTGGACCGTCAACGAACCGGAGGAGGCAAAACGTCTGTTCCGGTCAGGGGTCCGGGGAGTCTTTACGGACGCCCCGGAGACGATGCTTCAGGCCCTCAGGGGCTTTGACCCCGACGGGGAAAGTCCCCCGTATCGAGACTAGAGATTCCCGATGCTGGCGGCCATGACCGCTTTGATGGTGTGCATCCTGTTTTCCGCCTGATCAAAAACCACGGAATTCCGGCCTTCAAAGACCTCGTCGCTGACCTCCATGGCATCCAGGCCGAACTCCTGGTGAACGGCTCTTCCGGTTTCGGTGTTCAGGTCGTGAAACGAGGGCAGGCAGTGAAGAAAGAGCACATCCGGGTTGCCCGTCATTTCCAGCATCTCGGAGGTTACCTGGTAGTCCTTTAAGAGGGCGATACGCCGGGCAAACTGCTCCTCCTCACCCATGGAGACCCAGACATCGGTATAAATAGCATCCGCTCCGGCAACACCCCTGGGAATGTCTTCACTGAGCTCGATGACAGCGCCGCTTTGGGCAGCCACCTCCTGCATCTCCTCAAGCAGAGCTGGATCAGGGAAAAGCTCCCTGGGAGCAACGGCGGTAAAATCGATCCCCATCTTGGCGCAGCCGATGAGCAGGGAGTTTCCCATGTTGTTGCGGGCGTCCCCCACATAGGCGAGCTTCATATGGGAAAGGGGTTTCGGGACCATCTCCTCCAGGGTCATCAGGTCAGCCAGTACCTGGGTCGGGTGGTAGAGGTCGGTCAATCCGTTCCAGACGGGAACCCCGGCATGGGCAGCCAGTTCCTCCACGGTTTCCTGATGAAAACCCCGGAACTCAATGCCGTCGTACATCCTTCCCAGCACCCGGGCGGTATCTTTAATGGACTCTTTTTTACCCATCTGGCTGTTGGTCAGAAAGGTTACCCTGGCACCCTCGTCGAAGGCGGCGACCTCGAAGGCACAGCGGGTACGGGTGGAGGTCTTTTCAAAAAGAAGGACGATATTCCGCCCCTCCAGCAGGTTTCCCCGGATACCGGCGCGTTTTTTCCGCTTGAGGTCCAGAGAAAGATCAAGAAGATAGCGGATCTCCGCTGGGGAAAAATCCTTTAAGGTGATCAGACTGCGACCCTTTAGATTTACCGGCATACAGACCTCCGTCAATTCAGATTTCGAAAAAAGGAAAAAACCAGTATAATCAGAGAGCAACACCCAGGGCAAGAGTTTTTCTCTCCCAGGTCACGCCCTGAATCCTCCGCCTTTCCTGCGGAACTGCGCCGGCGTCATTCCGGTCTGTTCACGGAAACGGAAAAAAAACCGCTGCACCGACCCAAAGCCGGACTCCCCGGCAACGGCCTCCATTGTCTTGTCGGTACTTCGCAGGATTCGGCCGGCAACCCGAATCTTCTGGACAGTCAGTGCCTGATGCAGGGTCTGTCCGGTTTCCCGTTTAAAACGGGTTTCCAGACTCCTTCTTCCCGAGGCAAGTTCATCAACCAGATCGGCGACCTTCTTACGGTGCCCATCACTGCCGCGGATAATGCGAAGGGCGGAGACCACCAGGGGATCGCTGCTGGCATACGAGGAGGTGGATTCCCTTTCAATGATATCCCCGGGCGGGACCTCAACTGTATTCACCCCCGGGTCTGCCCTCTCCCCGGAATCCATGAGCTGATCAAGCTGTGCAGCAGCCAGGGCACCAATTCTTTCCAGGTTCAACGCTATGGAGGAGAGGGAGGGATTTGCCAGTTCACAGGGGATGTCCTCGTTATCGACACCCAGAATGGCTATCTGCCCAGGTACATCGAATCCTTCAGCGGCGCATACGCTGCTTACCCTGAGTCCGACCTTGTCGTTACAGGCAAAGAGTCCCACCGGGCCGGGAAGCCCTTCCAGAAAGGAAGCGAGCTCTTTACTGAAGTTTTCCAGGAGCCACCAGCGAAGGGGCCGCAAAAAAACCGGCAGATCCGGCTGCCCGGTCTCATGCATGAAACCCGACAGACGCTGCCGTGACCACTCTCCCGGCGAGGTTCCGCAGTAGGCAAAACTGGAAAAACCCTTCTCCATAAAATGCCGCCCCGCCAGCCTGCCGGTCTGATAGTCATCGTTGGAAACCCTGCGGACCCGGGGCATCACGAAGGCATTGGCAACATCCACCACCGGGCATGTGAGTCCCGACAGGCCGGATACCTGTTCCGCAAATTCCAGGCGGGTAATAACACCGTCGCCGTCCCATGCAGGAAGATCCTCCAGGGGAGAGAACATCCAGCCCTGCCCGTAGAGCCGCCAATCCGGTTTATTCCTGGCATATTTTACAATGCCCCGGGCAACGCCGTGATCATAATAGTCGGAAAGCCCCATCCCCAGGGCGATGCGTTTCATTTCATGAGTATAACAGGAAATCCGGTTTCTTGCGTTATTCGGTATGAGCTATGCGCATTTTGCGCATTGCCGGGAGGAGCCGGGGGATTCATAATTGCAGAATGAATACCAGAAAGCTGCACCACAGCCTTGGAAAAACCGGGATCCGCGTACCCGAACTGATCTTCGGTACCAGCGCCCTGGGAAACCTCTATCGTGAACTCGACGGCGAGTCCAAAGAGCAGATCGTTGAAGGCTGGTTCAAGGCGATCCCCTCCCCGGTCTGCATCGACAGCGCCGGAAAATACGGCGCCGGTCTGGCCCTGGAAGAGATCGGCAAAGCTCTCCGACGCCTGGGAAAACAGGCCCGGGATATCGTCATAAGCAACAAGCTCGGCTGGAAGCGGATTCCCCTCCGGGAGACGGAACCGACCTTTGAGCCCGGGGTCTGGAAGAACCTGCACCATGACGCGGTGCAATCCATCGGCTACGAAGGAATCCTGGAGTGCTGGGAGCAGGGGAACACCCTGCTGGGAGAGGGCTGCAGGGCAGAGCTGCTTTCGGTCCATGACCCTGACGAGTACCTGGCGGCCGCAGCATCAGAGACGGACAGGGCAGAACGATTTCGGGATATCCGGGAAGCCTACCGTGCCCTGGAAGATCTTAAACGCTCCGGTGATGCCGCCGCCATCGGAATCGGATCCAAGGACTGGAGGGTAATCCGGGAGGTCCTGGAAAAGGTTGAGGTCGACTGGATCATGCTGGCCGACAGTCTGACGATATATACCCATCCCGGGGAGCTTCTCAGCTTTATTGCGGAACTGGATAAGAACGGGGTCTATGTAATCAACTCCGCCCTCTTTAATTCCGGCTTTCTGGTGGGGGGAGCCTACTTTGACTACAGACCGGTTGATCCATCGGGATCTCCGGAGCTGTTTCGGTGGCGGGAGAAATTCAACCGGGTGTGCCGGCAGTATGCGGTAAGCCCCGCGGAGGCCTGCATCGAGTTCGGGCTGGCTCCAAAGGCGGTCAGGTCAGTCGCTCTGAATACGACACGACCTGAACGTATTGCAGAGAATGTGGCCAGCCTGGAGAGTCGGGCACCCCGGGAGTTCTGGGATACCCTTCTTGAACAGGGCCTGATCTCCGTAACGCCGGAGCAGCTCAGATGAGCAGGGTCATCGATTCCCACCACCATCTCTGGAACTTTTCCGAAGCGGAGTATGACTGGATACGCCGGGACATGAGCGTACTGAGACAGGATTTTACCCCCGAAATGCTCTATTCGGAGCTTGCCGCCTCGGGTATCGACGGATGCGTGGCGGTGCAGGCCCGGCAGAGCCTGGAAGAGACCGACCGGCTGCTGGCCCTGGCGAAGGACTCCCCCTTCATAAAGGGCGTTATCGGCTGGTTCCCCTTACAGAACGACAGCGTGGAAAAGGAGATAGCATCCAGAGTCGAAGGCGGACCCGACAGACACCTGGTGGGTGTTCGACACGTGGTAGAGGATGAGCCGGACCCCCGCTTCATCCTGGGGGAGAGTTTCAACCGCGGTGTAGGTCTTTTGGAGAATTACGGGCTGGTGTACGATATCCTCGTAAACGAGGGGCAGCTTCCGGAGGTCCTTGAGTTCGTGGACCGCCATCCCCGGCAAATCTTCGTTCTGGACCACCTTGCCAAACCGCGCATCGCCGCGGGAGAGCTCCACCCCTGGAAAAAAAACCTGAAGGCCCTTGCCGGGAGGGAGAACGTGTATTGTAAAATCTCCGGGCTGGTCACCGAGGCCGACTGGCACAGCTGGACCCCCGATGACCTCAAGCCCTACCTGGATACAGCCTTTGAAGCCTTTGGTGCCCGACGGCTCATGTTCGGCAGCGACTGGCCGGTCTGCCTGCTGGCCTCCAGCTACCGGAAATGGTACCGGACACTGGCCGTTTACTGCGCCGGGCTGAGTTCCGACGAGAAGGAAGCTGTATTCTCCGGGAACGCGGAGAAAATATACAGACTGGGGCTTTCATGAGAAGCATCCGGAATGCAGAAAGCCCGGGGACCGCAGCGGGCCCGGGGCGTATTTTTCTTGAGGCCACAGAAAAGCCGGGATATACTGCTTTCGATGTATAGACTGATTCTTGTGGATGACGAGGCAATAATTCGCGACGGCATCTCCTCCTGCCTGCCCTGGGAAACGAACGGTTTTATACTGGCGGGGATGTTCGAACACGGTGTTCAGGCCCTGGATTACCTGAAAAACAACCATGTGGACGTGGTAATCTCGGATATAAACATGCCGCGAATGGACGGTCTGGAGCTGAGCGGCCACATCTCCCGAACCTTTCCCGAAACCGAGGTGATTATACTTACCGGTTTCGATGATTTCGAATACGCCCAGGAAGCGGTAAAATACCATGTCCGGGACTTTCTGCTGAAGCCGATAACCGCCGCAGAGCTGGGAACGGCCCTGGAAAAGGTAAAAAAGGAGCTGGACGAAAAAAAAGCCGCCAGAGCTCTGCAGGAACAGATGAAGGAGAAACTCGAGCAGAGCTTTCCCCTGCTGCGGGAGCGTTTTCTCTACCGTCTTGCCTCGGGAAAGCTCGAAACGGAGATCATACAGAGGAGGAAGGAGTACTTCCAGTGGGAGGATCTTGGCTGCTTTTATCAGGTTCTGATGCTGGAGATCCCCGTATTCTGGAGTGAACTGGAGCGGATCGCCCTCTCCGAATCCGTCAGATCGGATATAGCCGAATATGATGAAGTTTTTACCGACCAGGAGGAGAACCTCGTCCTGCTTCTTCAGGAAAAGGATGAAGAAGCCATGACCTTCAAGACCCGAGAAATTGCCCAGGGTGCGTACAGGGAGGTATCACGGCTTCGGAAGGACCAGATCGCCGCAGGATGCGGTCGTATTGTCAGCTCCCTAGCGGATCTTCCGGGGGCCTTCGAAGGCGCCCGGAACGCCCTGGATTACTCCAGGGTACTCGGTCTTTCCCAGATAGTATTCATTGACGAGGTACGGAACAGAAAAACCATCTCCCCCGAAGGCTTCACCCTGTATTCCGGCAGAATCCTCGATCAGCTCAAGGCCGGGTGCGAGCGGCAGACACGGGAAGCGATGGATGAACTCTTCCACTATCTGGAAAACCACTATCTGACCATGAACGAGGCGGCATACTATTTTATCCGGCTCCACTCCATTCTGCTCTATTTTCTGCAGGAGATGGATCTTTCCCCGGAGGATCAGTCCCTCCTCTCCTATCAGCCGGACTGCTTCCATTCCCTGCGGGATGCCCAGGGCTTCTTCAATCGCATGATCGAGGAGATAGAACGCTGTATCCGAAAGCGGCGTCACGAGATGATGCTTTCCCGGGTGGAGAAGGCGAAGAAGATAATCGCCGAGGAGTATACCGATCCGGCTTTTTCCCTGAGCAGGATGTGTGATCAGCTCTACCTTTCCACCAGCCAGTTCAGCGTGCTCTTCAAGGAGGGGACGGGACAGACCTTTGTGGAATACCTGACCTCCTTCAGGATCAATGCCGCCAAACAGCTTCTCAAAACCACCGACCTGAAAAGTTACGAGATCGCCGAGCGAACAGGATATACCGACCCCCGGTATTTTTCCCTCCTGTTCAAGAAAAACACGAACATGACCCCCATGGAATACCGGAAGAGTCTTGAACAATGAGACGATTTATCAGCTTCGGTACCCTGGGTTCCCGCATATATATCACCTTTACGGTAATGATCTTCGCCACCATCTTTATCATGCAGCTGGTTGCCTTCCGCTTTACCCTGACCACAGTTCGTAACTCGACCCTGGAAACAAATCAGGCCATGCTGGGGCAGCTCACCCGGCAGATAGACTCTTACATCCAGGGGATGGAAAAGATCGCTTCGGCGGTTCTGGAGAATCCTGAACTTCAGCGTCTGCTGGAGGGAGATGGGATCGAAGGAGACCGCAGCGCAGTGGAGACAATGCTGGCTCATTATATACAGGCCCGGGACGACATCTCTGAAATACTCATTTTTCCCCCCGGGGGTTCCGTTATATCCAGCGATCCGGATATGGAGATAAACCCCTGGACTGACTATACCCTCCGCCCCTGGTATGTAAAGGCCCTTGCCGCCGAAGGAAAAACCGTTGTATCCGGTTCCTACGTCCAGAATCTGGTCAGGGGACAGTACTCCTGGGTGGTTTCCCTGAGCCGGCAGATCAATACCAGACACAGGGCAAGCACCCCCGGAATACTCCTTGTAGACCTCAAGTTCAACAGGATACAGGAGCTGTGCCAGTCCATGGTTATCGGCAAGAAAGGATACAACTTCGTTATAGACGAGCAGGGAAATTACGTCTTCCACCCGACCCAGCAGCTGGTCTACAGCGACCTGAAAAACGAACCCATCGACCGGATAATAAACCTGGTCGAAGACAGTGAACGCATAACCTACAGTGACGGGGAACGCTACTTCATGGTGGACACATCTCCCCTTACCGGCTGGCACATGGTGAGCGTCCTCAGATCCGACGACATCATCACCGAATGGCGGAACGTTCAGGCCGGTTACGCCATAATAGGACTTGTACTCTTTCTTATCGTAGGAATCGCCACCAACACCGTCACCCTGGGAATTACCAAGCCTATCAGGCAGCTGCAGGAAACCATGAAGAGCGTCGATACAGGAGATTTTCAGCTGGTCGGCCGTATCAGGGCAACGGATGAAATCCAGGAGCTTGCCCGGGAGTACGACATAATGGTAACAAGAATCCGGGAACTGATGCAGGAGAACATTCAGGAGCAGGAGCTCAAACGGAAGAGCGACCTGAAGGCCCTGCAGGCCCAGATAAATCCCCACTTTCTCTACAATACCCTGGATTCAATCATCTGGATGGGAGAAATGCAGCAGAATTCAGCGGTGGTTCTCATGACCTCCGCCCTGGCACGACTCTTCCGCATCAGCATCAGCAAGGGACGGGAGCTGATCTCCATAAAGGACGAAATAGACCATGTACAATCCTATCTGACCATCGAGGAGATGCGCTATCGGAACAAATTCGACTACGTGATCGATGTGGACCCCGGCCTCTACGAGTTCGAGATACTGAAGATAACCCTTCAGCCCCTGGTGGAAAACGCCATATACCACGGCATCAAGGAGATTGATGAAAAGGGCCGCATAAGCATCCGGGGCAGAAAGGAGGACGAGACAATCGTGTTTACCGTCCAGGATAACGGCAGAGGTATGGCACCGGAGCAGCTCCGGCTTCTGAACTCGGCCCTGCAGCACCCCTTCATGGAGCAGGGGCGTCATGCCCGGGGCGGCATGGGGGTGGGAATCCGGAATGTACACGCCCGGCTCAGGCTCTACTTCGGTGAGGATTTCGGTATCTCCTGCAGAAGCCGCCGCGGAGAGGGAACCACGATAACAATTGTTTTCCCGGCGAGAAAAGGAGAGTCCACGGTATGAAAAAATGGTTCGTTCCCCTCCTCAGCCTGATGGCGGCGCTTGTTCTGTTCATGACCTTTTCCCTCTTCTTCGACCAGAACATCCCGGAATTGCCGAAACTGGAAAAGCCCGTTCAGATAATCATGAAATCCCGGGAACGGAAACCCATGGACTTCTGGGAGGTCGCCACCCGGGGAATAGTCGAAGCCGCCCGGGAGTACGGCCTGGAATACGAAATAAGCGGACCCCACTTCGAAAAGGAGATAGACCTCCAGATCGAGATCGTCAATAAAATCATCGAACAGCGCCCTCCGCTTATCCTGCTGGCAGCCACTGATTACAAGCGCCTGGTCCCCTCCGTTGAGCGGGCCAGCGAGCTCGGTATACCCGTAATCACCTTCGACTCCGCTGTGGATTCCACCATCCCCGTCTCCTTTGTCGCCACCGACAACATCGAAGCGGGGGAAAAGGCCGGCAGGGAGATGAAAAGACTCATAGCTCCGCGGACCAGAAAGGAGATCGCCATCGTCAGCCATATCAAGGAGACCGCTACGGCCATTGACCGGGAAGCGGGGGTAAGAAATGCCCTGGAGGGGGAAACCATAATCGGAACCTGGTTTATCGATGTGGAGCAGGAAAAAGCCTACAGGACAACCCTGGAACTTCTGAAAAACAGCAAGCTGGGAGGCATCGTCGCCCTGAACGAAGCCGCGGCTCTGGGCGTCGGGGATGCGATCGCGGAGAAGGGAGCGCAGGACGAGGTACTGGTGGTGGGCTTTGACAATGCCACGCAGGAGCTTGCCTATCTTGAAGCGGGAGTCATTGACGCCCTGGTGGTCCAGAGACCCTACAATATGGGCTACATGTCGGTAAAAAGCGCGGCGGAATTCCTTCTTGGAAATCCGATTCCTTCCTTTATAGATACCGGATCCATCCTGATAACCAGGGAAAACATGTTCAGCAGGGAATACCAGGAGCTCCTCTTTCCCGTTCAGAACGCGGGGCATCCGGAATAACCGGAATATATTCAACATAGTCCGTAAAATTCTCGATTTCGCGATCCCGGAAACGCTGTGACAATTGTCATACGATTCCAAGGAGCGCGAGTTTTGAAAAAAGAACCAATCCTGTCAATGAAAAATATCGACAAGCGATTTGCAGGAGTCCATGCCCTCAAGGGGGTGGATTTTGACCTCTACGCGGGAGAGGTACACGCTCTTGTGGGTGAAAACGGAGCCGGAAAATCCACCATGATGAAGGTGCTTACGGGTATTCATCCGAAGGATTCCGGTGAGATTTTCTACATGGGGCAGCTCTTCAATCCTTCCGACCCGAAACACGCCCTGGAAATGGGAATCGGGATAATCCATCAGGAACTGAACATGATGGACCATCTTACGGTTGCCCAGAACATCTTTATAGGACGGGAATCCACAAAGGGCCGGGGATTGTTCCTGAGCGAGAAAGACCAGAACCGGCGCACCGAGGAGCTCTTCCGGCACCTGAACATGAAGATTGACCCCACCGAACGCCTGGGAAACCTGACCGTAGGCAAGCAGCAGATGGTGGAAATCGTCAGGGCAGTATCCCACGACCTGAAGGTCCTGATTCTCGACGAACCGACAGCGGCCCTCACCAACGCGGAAATCGACGAGCTCTTCAGCATTATGCGGGATCTGGCCTCCCGGGGGGTGGGAATGATCTACATTTCCCACCGCATGGACGAAATCGCCCGCATAACCGACCGGGTAACAGTACTCCGGGACGGTGAATACGTGGGCACCCGAAATACCACGGAGACCAGCAAGGAAGAGATCATCAACATGATGGTCGGACGGGTCATCTACGAGGAGCCGAAGCAGAAGAGCAACGTGCCGCAGGATGCCGAGGTTGTGCTCAGGGTACGGGACCTGAACTCCGGCAGGATGGTCAGGAACGTCAGCTTTGAGCTGCGCAGGGGAGAGATCCTCGGTTTCGCCGGACTCATGGGAGCAGGCAGGACTGAAACAGCCCGGGCCATCTTCGGTGCAGACAGCATCGACAGCGGTATTATCGAAGTCAAGGGGCGGCCGGTAACAATACGCTCCCCCATGGACGCGGTCTCCCACGGCATAGGCTACCTTTCGGAGGATCGTAAACGTTACGGCCTCGCCCTAGGTTTGAGCGTGAGCGAAAACGCCATACTCCCCACCTATGAATCCTTTGTCAAGAACCTTTTCGTACAGAGCGGCCGGATAGACAGAGTGGTTGGAGAGTACGTGGACAAATTGAACATAAAAACCCCCTCGTTGGAACAGCTGCTCAAGAACCTCTCCGGAGGGAATCAGCAGAAGGTGGTCATCGCGAAATGGCTTATACGAAACAGCGATATCCTCATCTTCGACGAACCGACCCGGGGTATCGATGTCGGGGCCAAGAGCGAAATCTACACCCTTATGAACGAACTGGTTAAGAGCGGGAAGTCCATCATCATGATCTCTTCGGAACTCCCGGAGATTCTGCGCATGAGCGACCGCATCCTGATCATGTGCGAAGGAAGAAAAACCGGCGAGCTCGATATAAGCGAAGCGAACCAGGAAGAGATTATGAAATACGCAACCATGCGTAACTGAAACAGGAGTCTTGTGCAATGAAAAAACTAGTCAGTGAAAAGAGTCTGCAAAAACTTATGGCCCCTGCAGCGCTGGTAATCCTTTATCTGTTTTTCGGATTCTTCGGGCGGAACTTCTTCTCCTATGCCACATTGGTAAATATCTTCGATGCCTCCTATTATATCGGGTTCATAGCCATAGGAGTAACCTTCGTAATAATAACAGGCGGCATAGACCTCTCCGTGGGAACCGTGATGATGTGCGCATCCATCATCGGCGGTACCGCCTACGTCACATGGGGCTGGCCCATGTGGGCTTCCCTTCTGCTGATCCTGCTGATCGGAACCCTCTTCGGCGTTTTCAACGGTATTATGGTCTCCCGGCTGAAGCTTCCCCCCTTTATTGCAACCCTCGGGACAATGATGATCTCCATGGGTATCGGTTCCATCGTATCCAACGTCAGAAGCGCGACCTTTCCTACCCGTGCCGGCGAAGACGGCTGGTTCAAGAACATATTCAAGATAATTACCGAGGACTATCAGTCGATTCCCACCGGAGCCGGGGTCCTTCTGCTCGTCGCATTGATTGCCTACATCATCCTGACAAAAACCAGAATGGGCCGCTACATCTTCGCCATCGGCAGCAACAAGGAAGCCGCCCGGCTTTCCGGGATAAACGTAAAGAAATGGGAGATGATGGCCTATGTTACCAGCGGGGTCTGTGCAGGCATAGGAGGGATCGCCTTCCCTGCGGTCTATACCACCGTCATGCCCGCCCAGGGCCAGGGATTCGAGCTCTACGCCATCGCCGCTGCGGTAATCGGCGGCACCTCCCTCTCCGGCGGGATCGGGTCGATCTTCGGAACCCTTATCGGTGTGTACATCATAAGCGTGCTCCGTTCCGGACTTCCGTCAATGGACCTGCAGGCCCATTACCAGACCTTCTTTACCGGGGTCGTTGTAATCGGCGCCGTTCTGCTGGATATCTACCGCAATAAAAAGGCCTCGGAAATCCGCATCCTCTCCGCAGCGGACAGGTATCGGGCAGACATGAACGAAAAAATAAAAGCCCTGAAGCAGCGTCTTTCCGCAGTCGCCGGGGACGAAGCGGAGGGAATCAAAAAAGAGATTTCCCGGCTGAAACATGAACGGAACCATGAATTCAGAAAAATGAAACGTGAACAGAAACATACCCAGACGCAGATAAAACGGGAAGAGCGTCTGGCTGAGGAAGAACTGAAGCGCCGGCTGGAAGAAGAGGCCGGAGAATAAGGTTGATACCCTGAACGTGTATTCAGGAAAAAATAACAGGAGGAATTTCATGAATCTATCCAAGAGAGCATGTATCGCAATCCTTGCACTGATCATGCTGACAGTCTTTTCCCTGGGCTCATTTGCCGCAGGACAGAAAGACAGCGGAACCCCCTACATCGCCGTTGTATCCAAGGGTGAACAGCACGACTTCTGGCAGCAGGTAAAGCTTGGAGCCACCGCCGCTGCTGCAGAATTGGGAGTAAGCATGACCTTTGAAGGTCCCGCTTCGGAAAGCGACGTGCAGGACCAGGTGGAGATGCTCAATGTCGCCCTGGCCAAGGCCCCCGCGGCCATAGCCCTGGCGGCCCTCGATACCAACTCGGTAATCGACCAGCTCATCGAGGCCAGAAACCGGAAGATTCCGGTAATCGGTTTCGACTCCGGCGTTCCCGAAGCCCCGGAAGGATCGATCTACGCCAACGCCTCAACCGACAACTACAATGCCGCCGGTGTGGCTGCGGAAAAGATGTTCGAGGTGATCGGTGACAAAATCAAAGGGGCAAGCGCCGCCAATCCCGTTAAAATTGTAGTCATGAACCAGGATGCCTCCGGCGAATCCCTGCTGAGCCGCGGACGCGGATTCCGGGACCGGATGGTGGAACTCGTTGTGTCCAAGGCCGGAATGGCAAAAAGCGATATCAAGGTTATGGGAAACCCCGCCTACATCGCCTCTGACAGCCCCACCTCGGGCAACAAGGTCATGATCGAGATGGTCGTGCCCGCATCCGCCTCGGCCAGCGACTCAATGGCCGCCTCCACCGCTGTTCTGAACAAGGTGAAGGAGCAGAACATTCTCGGAATCTTCTGTTCCAACGAAGCGACCGTTAAGGGCCTTCTGGCAGCCACCAACGACGGTTCCGCCCTTCCCCAGCAGTATCCGAACCTGGCGGTTGTGGGATACGACGCCGGCGCTGGACAGAAAAACGCCGTACGGAACGGCTACTTCCTCGGTTCCATAACCCAGGATCCCTACCAGATCGGGTATAAGGCAGTGGAACTGGCCGTCAAAGCATACAAGGGCGAGCCCGTATCCGATGTTGATACCGGCGCAAAATTCTACAATGCCGACAACATGGATGATGCCGACATCAAGGGTCTCCTGTACGATTGATCCGAAAGTACACGTGTAAAATGTTCATAAGCTAAAGATACAAGCAGGTTGCCGGATAATCCGGCAGCCTGTTTTTAGTATACGGAGGAAGAAAATGCAGCGTCATGGTCAGATTATTAAACTGAAGCCCGGCGTTCTGGAAAGTTATGCCAAGTATCACAGTGAAGTCTGGCCCGGAGTTCTCGCGACAATCCGGGAGTGCAATATACGCAACTACTCCATCTTTCACAAGGATGGTTTCCTGTTCGCCTATTTTGAATACGTGGGAAACGACTTTGATAAGGACATGCAGAAGATGGCGGATGATCCGCTGACCCGGGAGTGGTGGAAGATCATGGGGCCCATGCAGGAGCCCCTGAAGACCAGGAAAGAAGGAGAATGGTGGGCCGAGATGGACGAGGTCTTCCACCTCGAATAGGGTCCCCCGGGCAGGACTGTTCTATTCGGGGTAGAGCCTGCAGAAGCGGCGGAAATCATCGTCCCACCCGGTCCGTGTCCCGGGCTCGTAGCGTTCCGGTTTGACCGCCGAAGCCACCAGACGGCGTCCTGCGGCCAGATCGGAAATCAGGCCCTGCCCCGCTGCCTGAAGGATGATATTCCCCAGGGCGGTGGCCTCCGCAGGGCCTGCTACAACCGGACGTCCTGTCGCCTGGGCAGCCATACGGCAGAGAAGGCGATTCCTGACTCCCCCGCCGACAATGTGTATCACCGGATACTTCTTCCCCGTGAGTCCTTCGATTCCTTCCATGGTCCTGCGATACACCAGGGCAAGACTTTTGAAGATGCAGCAGGCTATCTGGCCCTCCTTCCGGGGAACCTCCTGCCGGGTCTCCGCCGCGGCAGCGCGTATTTCCTCCGGCATGTTTTCAGGCGCGGTAAAGCGCTGATCCATGGGATTTATCAGCGTCCCGAAGGACAATTCCGACTCCGCCATCTCGACCAGCCGGCTGTAATCGAAGACCCTCCCCTCCCGGTCCCAGATACGCTTGCATTCCTGGATGAGCCAGAGCCCCATAATATTGCTCAGGAGGCTGATTTTCCCTCCGGCACCGATCTCATTGGTAATCCTGAGTTCCGCCGCCCGGGTACTGAGGACCGGTTCATCGGTCTCGACCCCCATAAGACTCCAGGTACCCGAGGAGAGGTAGATAAAATCCTCTTTTTCCGCGGGAACAGCGGCTATCGCCGACTGGGTGTCGTGGGAGCACGTCGCGAATACCCTGGTACCCGACAGACCGGTAAAGGCCTCCACGTCGGCGCTGACGGGCCCCAGCTCTTCCCCGGGCTTAATTATGGGAGTAAAAAGTCCCTCCGGGTACCCGAGTTTCCTGATCAAGGGCCGGTTCCAGTCACGTTTCCGGGGATCCACCAGGGCGCTGGTGGAAGCGATGGAGAGTTCGCTCCGCAGTTTACCCGTCAGAAAATAATTCAGCAGATCCGGAGTCATGGCAAGCGCCCGGGCGGATTCGAAGAGTTCCCGGTTCTCCTCCCGCTCCGCAAAGAGCTGAAAAACCGTATTGATGCTCATCATCTGGATCCCCCCGGCGGCGTAGAGCTCGTTTTCCGGAACGAGGGCAAAGAGCTTTTCCGGTATCCCCTCGGTTCGGACGTCCCTGTAGTGACGGGGGTTCGACAGGAGCCTGCCGTCTTTCCCGATAAGCCCGTAGTCCACTCCCCAGGTATCCACTGCAAGGGAGAGAATTCCCCCGCCGAAATCCCGCCGGTGGATTATAAGAGCCTCCAGGATCTCCCGGTAGAGGGCCAGGATGTCCCAGTGGAACCGTCCGTTCAGCCTGACCGGACGGTTCTCGAAACGGTGAAGGGTTTCGACCTCCAGGGAATCCCCCTCCAGACGTCCTGCAATGCAACGTCCGGAGGAGGCTCCGAAGTCGAAGGCGAGAATGTCGCCTTTCGGTCTCATAATCAGACTCCATAGAGGGATCCGAAGTTGCCGCAGGCCCGATAGTCGGCGCCTTCCTTTTCCATACCGAAGGCGTTCCAGGAGCTCGGCCGGAATATCCTCTCTTCGTCCACATTATGCATGCAGACCGGAATCCGCAGCATGGATGCCAGGGTAATCAGATCGGCCCCGATATGGCCGTAGCTGATGGCTCCGTGGTTGGCGCCCCAGTTGGCCATTACCTGATAGACATCCCGGAAGGCACCCTGCCCGGTAAGACGGGGGGCAAACCAGGTGGTGGGCCAGGTCGGATTGGTGCGGTCGTCCAGGGTCCGGTGGACATCATCGCTCAAGCGTACGGTCTCGCCTTCGGCAATCTGGAGTACCGGGCCCAGCCCCTTGACGATGTTGATTCTGAACATGGTTACCGGCATCCCCCCCCGGGTAAGGAAGTCGGTGGAATATCCGCCTCCCCGGAAATACCCGGCATCGGCGGGACAGAACTCCGTGGCCGCAAGACAGGCCTGAACCTCATCTTCATCTATCTCCCAGAAGGGTTTGATCGCCGGCTTGCCGTCCTTCAGCTGCTCCCCCGTTCCGTCAAGGCAGGTTGAGCCGGAGTTTATCAGGTGGATAAGACCGCCGGCGGCGGCGCCGCTCATCTTCTGTCCGGTAACCCGCTCAATTGCCTCGGGACTCCAGTAGGTACGCACGTCGGAAAAGATCTGTGCCGTATTTGTCAGCAGATGCCCAAAGAGCATGGCTGCACCGTTGAGGCTGTCGTTCTCGGTGGCGACAATATAGGGCTGACGGGGACCGTTCCAGTCGAAGGAGGTGTTCAGTATCGTCTCCATGAAGTCACCGTTGGGAAAGTGATCGGTCCACTGGCGCTGTCCCTGGAAGCCGGCCACCAGCGCGTTATGACCCATGGCTTCCTCGCCGAAACCGAGTTCCGCCAGCCTGGGATTTCCGTTCATCAGGTCCTTTGCAATCAGGCACATCTTGACGACAAACTCCCAGTCCTGCTCCTTCTGCTCAGGGCTGCGCTGCTGGTCCGCAGGATTTGGATCCTGCCCTGTTTTGCAGAACTTCTTGGTCCAGGCCAGGGCCTTTTCGAACTCTTCCTTGTCGTAAATCTCCTCGTCGATCCGCCGGATAAACTCTGACATGTCGATGTATTCGTTTCGCATTCCCAGGTAGTCCTGGAAGAAACTGTCATTCACGATGGAACCGGCGATACCCATGGATACCGATCCCATGGAGAGGTAGCTTGTGCCGCGCATCATCGACACAGCAAGTCCTGCCCTGGCAAAGCTGAGGATCTTTGCCCGGACATCCGAAGGAACGGAGGTATCGTCAGCATCCTGAACCTCCCGACCGTAGATACCGAAAGCAGGCAGACCCTTCTGGGAATAGCCTGCCAGTACCGCCGCAAGATACACCGCCCCCGGACGCTCAGTCCCGTTGAAGCCCCAGACAGCCTTGGGAATAAAGGGGTCCATATCCATGGTCTCCGTGCCATAGCACCAGCAGGGGGTCACCGTCAGCGAGACGCCTACCCCCTGGTCGGCGAACTTCCGGGCGCACATGGCCGATTCGGCCACCCCGCCGATGGTCCTGTCGGCGATAACGCATTCCACGGGATCGCCGTTGGGATAACGCAGGTTTTCACTGATCAGTCTGGCCGCTGATTTGGCCATGTTCATGGTCTGCTCTTCCAGGGATTCCCGGACACCCCGCTGCCTGCCGTCTATGGTGGGCCTGATTCCTACTTTGGGAAATGCGTTAAATAGTCGTTTTTCTGCCATTTTTATCTCCTTGCTTCCTTCGGATTGATAGCTTTTATGGGCATGTAATCGATTACATGCATAAATAGTATGACAGAGCTTTCCCGATAACGCAACTACAAATTACGGGGAGATGCTTTGATGGGTAATAATGCCCGTTGGAAGACGCCGGATACGGGGGGGACCCTCGTATTGCCGGCGAATACGTCTGAGAAGGAGCTCCGCGGCGGTCTGCCCCATCTCCCGCATGGGCTGAGACAGGGTAAAGGCGGAAAAACCCAGCAGGGGCACAAGATCCATGCTGTCAAAACCGGCGGTCTGGATTCCCCGCACCGTACCTGTACCGCTCTGCAGAAGATAGCGGGTTGCCCCGACGTGCATGAAGTAGTTGGCAATAAAGAGATGCCTGGGAGGATCGGACAGGGCCATCATTCTTCCGGCCAGCTCGTAACCGGAATCAACGTGGAAATCGCCGAAACAGACCAGCTCCGGATCAATTTTAATATGATGGTCCTCATGAGCCCTCCGGAACCCCTCCCAGCGCTCCTGGGCGGTGGTCAGATCCTGGCGTCCCCCGATAAAGCCAATACGCCTCACCCCGGCCTCGAAAAAGCGCAGAGCTGCAGAATAACTGCCGCCGATGTTATCCACCAGCACCGCATCGCAGTCGAAGCCGCCGACCATCCGGTCAACGACTACTGCGGGAATGTCCCGTTCGCTCAGTGCGGCATAGTGTGCTCCGGTGTTGCCCGCGGGGATTATGATAACCCCGTCGACCCGCTGATCGCTTAAGAGGTCTATCCGCTTCTCCTCGATCTCCGCCTTTTCCGCGGTATTGCAGATGATCAGGCTATAGCCCTCCGCCTGCAGTCTCTCTTCCACCCCTTCGGCTATGTACATGAAAAAATCGTTGGCAATCTCCGGAGTCAGAAATCCCACAGCATGGCTGCGACTGGTTTTCAGGGACCGGGCAATTGTGTTGCGGCGGTACCCGGATGCGGCGATTACCTCGCTTACGGACTTGAAGGTCTCCGGCGCAATCCGGCGGTCATGGTTGAGAACGCGGGAAACGGTAGCGGTGGAGACCCCGGCAAGACGGGCAACATCCTTGATGGTAACTGCCATGGAAATATTCTGCTGTAAACGATTGCATTTGTCCAGTAAGACGCCAGCCTGCCTTGCATCCCCGGCCCCACCCCGGGTATGCTGACGATAAATATGGACACCGAAGAAAAACTCTACTTTACCTATCAGCACATACATCATACCGTAGCCGGCCTTGCGGACCAGGTCCGTGCTTCGGGATTCAAACCTGACCTGATTGTCGCCATCGGTACCGGGGGTTTTATACCCGCCCGTATCCTGAAGACCTATATGGACCTGCCCATCCTGACGGTAGGGTTGCGGCTCTACGGCCCGGACAACAAGCCGGCGGAGAGCCCCCAGAAGATCCAGTGGATCGACGAGGTTGAAAAAAAGCTCACCGGGCGCAATATCCTCCTCGTGGACGAGATCGACGATTCCCGGGTCACCCTGGAATACTGTCTTAAGGAACTGCTTTCCCACGATCCACAGGAGATAGCCGTGGCGGTACTTCACAACAAGCTCAAGGAAAAACGGGGAGAGTATCCGGCGGAGGTCACAAAGATCTTCTTCGGCGAGGAACTCGAGGACCTCTGGGTGGTGTACCCCTGGGACGCCGAAGATATAGACGCCCACGACCGGGCGGCCAAATAAAGGAGGTTTTATGCCGATTGTATTGCCCATTGCAGACAGCAGGGAGACGTACACTATTAATCCGGGAAAAATCATTGCTGTTGGACTCAACTATGTGGACCACGTAAAAGAGAGCAACATCTACGACACAAAGGAGCTGGACATTCCCAAGGAACCGGTCATCTTCGCAAAAACCCCGAACGTACTCATCGGACCGGGAGAGGAGATTGTAATCCCCGCTTTCCTGAAGGAGTACAACTTCCCTGAACTCAGGGTCGATTATGAAGCCGAACTGGCGGTGATAATCGGGAAGGGGGGTAAAAACATTCCCGAAGAGTCCGCCCTGGACCACGTTTTCGGCTTCTGCTGCTTCAACGACGTCTCCGCCAGGAACATCCAGAAAACCGACACCTCCGGCTGGTTCCGGGGAAAATCCCTGGACACCTTCGGCCCCATTGGCCCGGTGGTCGTGCCGCGGGAAAAGATCGCGGACATACAGAACCTCACTGTACAGTGCCGCCTGAACGGCAGGGTCGTACAGAAGGCATCGACTTCGCAGATGATCTTTCCCGTGGCCCGCCTGATACACTACATCAGCCGTAACATGAGCCTCAATGCGGGAGACATTATCGCCACGGGTACCCCCTCCGGCGTGGGACCCATCAGGCAGGGAGATACGGTGGAGATCGACATAGAAGGTATCGGCATCCTGAAAAATCCGGTTGTGGAGGAATAGTCCTCCCCCGCCAGGCTTGATCAAAGAGGCCCCGCCCTGTTAGACTGAATCAAGAAACTTGTTGGATAAGGAGGTGTTCCATGAAGAGGAACCGTTTCCGCCCCAACACAGCTAAGGCCGGCTGAGTGCCGGCATAAATATATAACGCCGGTGGCCTGCAAAGCGGGGGACCGGCATTTTTTTTATGGTCACCCTCAGGTATAGTCCCCTGTCCTGGTGTCCCTGTCGACGGCGTACTTTTTCGGGGCGTACAAAAAGCTGAAGGAGACCGCTCCCTCCCTGGTTGCCGTGGAATGGTGGGTCCGGTGGGCATTGATTATCCGCTTCATATAGGAGTTCTTCGGCCGGTACCGCAGCCGCTTGATTCGCCGATGGAACATGATGTCATGAAACAATACATATCCCGCACCGTACAGAGCGACACCGAATCCCGAAGCCGCCATAAGGTAGATCCCCTGCTTTAAACCATTATAGATCAGCAGAAACGAAATAAAGGCAAAAACCAGAGCATAAACGTCATTCTTCTGCAGCCTGTGCCGTGGGCGGTGGTGATCCTCATGGAGAAACCAGCCGAATCCATGCATAACGTATTTGTGCATGAACCAGGCCACGAATTCGAAAAATATCGCGGACGCAAGAAAAACCACGGCGTAGCCGAGCCATCGCAGTATCACAACATTACCTCCTTAATCCCCCGTCCCGCCGAGCCCCCAGAAGGCACTCAGGGTGGGAGACTGTATCGCAGCCTTTCTGACGCACATTCCGACGGAATAGGGCTTCAGGGGCGGTCGTACCTTCAGAATCCTGATCTTCCGCGCCACGGGGCTCTTCTCCACCACCAGACGGGGAACCACTCCGACCCCGCAGTTGAGAGATACCAGGGCCAGGATGGCCTCGTTTCCCGCCACCTCGGCGTAAACCTTCGGGGATTCCCCCCTCTCCCGAAACCAGCGGAGGACCCGCTTCCGCATGAGTCCCCGTTCGGGAAGAATCATGGGAATCTCCGACCAGGGTATGAACTCCTTCTCCAGGGTTTCAGTATACTGCCACTCCTGCCGGGGGGCGACAAAAACCAGGGGCGTAGTGGTCAGTTCCTGAAACAAAAGTCCCGGCATGGGGGTATCCGGTCTGGCTATAACCGCCAGATCCACATCCCCGGAACTGACGGTCTCCACAGCATCGGAGGCCGCCCCGGTATGCAGCTTGATGCTTATTCCCGGATAGGCCTCCCTGAAGCGGGACAGGATTGAGGGAAGAACGGAGTAACAGGCGGTAACGGAACAGTAAAGACGGATCTCCCCCGTCAGTTCCGCGGAATGAATGCTCCTCTTGAGCTCTTCCAGGCCTTCGATCGATCCCCTGGCATATTCGCGAAAGCGGCGGCCGGCATCCGTCAGCCGTACTCCTTTGCGATCCCTGACAAAGAGGGCCTCGCCGATCTCCTCTTCTATGCGCTGAATCCCCCTGCTCAAGGCCGAGGGGCTTATGTTGCATACCTGGCTGGCCCGGCCAAAGTGGAGGGTATCGGCGGCGGCCAGAAAAAAGCGCATCTCATATATATCCATAGTGAAAATCCTTATAACAAAATACCACGAGTTCAGGAGTCCCTTAAAAAAAGTTTTTTCCTTTACCTGCTTTTCTCCTGTGATATACTCTTATCCGGTAAGCACAATGGCTCTGGATATACGAAGAGTAATCGATTCTATCGAAAGATACGAACCCGTAGACCTGACCGCCTACAAGGTTCCAGCCTCATCCATTGCGGGAATCGGCAAGATCCTCGAATTATACCTGCGAAAGATCAAGCTGCAGAACTATTACTTTCAGTTCTTCTACGCCCTTCGGGAACTCATAGAAAACGCGAAGAAAGCAAACCTCAAAAGGGTGTATTTCAAACAGAACAATCTGGATCTGAACAATCCCGAACATTATGAGCAGGGAATGCAGAGCTTCAAGGGGGAAGTCTATTCCAGAATCGGTGAATACGAGAATCTCCTGAAGGAATCTGGACTCTATGTCCGGACTACCTTTGCAGTGGACGATACCCACTTTTACATTACCATAACCAACAACGTGCATATATCCCCGGCGGAGGAGGAGCGGATAAACGAACGACTTAACCGTTCCCAGGGCTTTTCCAGCGTCGAGGAGGCCTTCCAGACGGTCCTGGATTCCAGCGAAGGGGCAGGCCTAGGTATTGTCATGCTGGTGCTGATGCTGCGCAAAATCGGGCTTGACCGGAATGCCTTTTCAATTCAGGGTTTCAACGGCGCAACCGTGGCCAGGGTCAGTATTCCCCGGCACGACCTGGTGGTCCGGCATCTTTCCGATCTTACCGGGCGTATTCGTGAAGAGCTTCAGCAGATTCCCCAGTTTCCCGAACATATTCTTACCCTGCAGCGCCTTATTGAAGATCCTGAGGTAGCTTTCAACAGGATTGAACATACCATCAGTATGGACCCTGGCCTTGCGGCAGAACTTTTGCGAATGGTCAACTCCGCGGCCTTCGGTATTCATCGGAGGGTCAAAACCATATCGGAAGCAATTTCCCTGATGGGACTGAAGGGAATCCGCGACCTTATTACCGCTTACGGAACGGTAAAGATCATGGTGGAACGCTATGGCGAAATGGAAGAACTCTGGAACCACTGCTACAGGGTTGCAGTCTACGCCTCATCCATTGCACGCCGGTATTCCCTCCGGAAAATCTACGAGATAGTCTACTCATCAAGCCTGCTCCACGACCTGGGCAGGGTACTTGTGGATTTCCTGAGTCCCGAGTTCTTCAACAAACTGAGGAGATTCAGCACGGAGAAGAAAATACCCCCTGAAGAGTTCGAACGCTTTGCCATCGGTACCCATCATGCAGAGGTCGGCGCCCTGATGGCTGAAGGCTGGGAGTACCCCGAAGCAATCACCGAGACCATCCGGCACCATCATACTCCCGATGCATGCCCAAAAAAATACACGGATCTGGTTCAGACGGTTTATCTGGCGAACTTTCTCGACGATCTGGACCGGGGAAGGGCCTCCGCGGACCAGCTGTCTCCGGAGGTTATGAATCGATTCTCCCTGCACAGTACGGATTCACAGCAGGAACTGCTGCAGAAACTCAAGGAGGAGTTCGAAGGGCTGTCAAAAGTGCAGGACTGATCATACAGCATTGTCAGTCTGCCCTCTTACGGGTAGACTGACCTCATGGTACGTCTGGAGCTTGATCCCGGTATATGCGGTTTGAAAACACGAATAGAGGCTTCTTCTGAAGACGGACGCCTGGTACGCCTGGGCATAGAGTCCCAATGCCCGAGTATCCAGGCTCTGGGAGAATCCCTGGGAGAAGTCGACGCGTATCAGGTCTGTTTCGCCGGTTTTCGGGAATCCCCCGTCTACAGAGCCGCAGGAGAACACTTCAAACACGCAGCCTGCCCGGTTCCTTCGGCAATCATCAAAGCCGTGGAGGCAGCGGCGGGCCTGGCCCTGCCGAAGGACGTGCGTTTTACATTCGAGCACAACTGAAGCGAACAAACAGTCAGGCATTATGCCGGGTGGAACAGGTGGAATACGTAACAACTTTTCAGGTACTGCTTCTGGTTACCGGCGCATTCTTCGCCGGCTTTGTGGATTCCATCGCCGGGGGCGGCGGCATCATTACCCTGCCCCTCTTTCTTTCTGTCGGGATACCTCCCCACCTTGCTCTGGGAACCAACAAGCTCCAGGCCAGCTTCGGCAGCCTTACCGCCTCGCTCCGCTACCGTCACAGCGGCCTGATCTCCTTCCGCAAACTGAAGACGGGCATTGTCTTTACCCTTGCAGGTGCCGCCGCGGGAACGGCCGCCATACAGAGTATTCCGGCAGACTTTCTGAACATGGTTCTGCCGGTCCTGCTGCTGGGGGTTTTCCTCTATACCCTGTTCAGCCCCCGGATGGGGGAGCTGGATGTGGAAGCCCGAATACCTGTCTTCAGGTTTTACCTGCTCTTCGGCCTGGCCATCGGATTCTACGACGGCTTCTTTGGTCCCGGCACCGGGTCCTTCTGGACCATAGCCCTGGCCACCCTGCTGGGTATGAACCTGAAGCGGGCCACCGCGACCACCAAGGTAATGAATTTTACCAGCAATATCGTGAGCCTCACGGTCTTTATCCTGGGGGGCAAGGTGTTGTTCCTGCTGGGTATCCTGATGGGCATTGGACAGCTGAGCGGGGCATGGCTGGGCACCCACCTGGTGGTTAAGAACGGCACCCGTTTTGTCAGGACCATCTTTCTTATCGTTGTCGCCGCGACTATCGCTAACCTCGTGGTACGGCGCTTCCTTTAATCCGCTTCGATGTCCTCAGTGGAGAAGCTGTAGCGCCGGGAGGCTATAGTCCCCACAGGAATATCTCCGCCTCCCAGGTCCCGCACAATTCCTGCGGCGTGGTAATGACTGGTCCCGATAAAATCCTTGTAGCGCTGCCGTGCACCGGAAACCGCGGTGCCCGCAAGGTAGACCCCGGGAACCGCACTCTCCATGGTCTGAGGGTCATAGAGAGGGACCCCCTCCTCGTCCAGAGGAATTTCAAGATCTGTAAAAAGAGACAGATCCGCATGGTAGCCCGTGGCAAGAAGCACAAAGTCGGCGGGAACAAACAGGGTGCTGCCGTCGCTTCTGGAGAGTTCGACCCCCTCTTCAGTTATACGGGAAGGGAGGGTTTCCGGGTAGAAGGGAATTACCCCCTTCGCGGTCAGAATGGAAAGTTCGAGATACAGGCGCGAGTTTACCCGTTTTCTGTCAAAGCCGCTGCGGCGGTAACTCAAGGATACCGAGACCCCCGAGCGGAAACAGCGGAGGGCGGCCTCGAGGGCGGAGTTTTTGCCTCCCACAACAAGGAGCCGGTTACCGAAGTAGAGATGGGGATCCTCCAGCACGTGGGATACGTGGGGCAGGTCCTCCCCGGGGATTCCCAGTCGGTTGAACTCTCCCATATCTCCCGTTGCAAGGATCACATTTTCACAGTTTACCTTCAGTGAGTCCCGCAGAGTCTCGGCTCGAAGGGTAAAACTGCCCTTTTTTCCCCTGATTTCCGTTACCCTGTGGTAACTGAGGATCTTCAGGTCCAGGGTCTCCACTACGCCGCGGAGGTAGGCCAGATAGTCTTCCCGGGCAGGCTGCTCCTGGTGGGGCGAACTGAAGGGGATCCCCGCAATGGCCACCCTCTCGGGGGAACTGAAAAACCGGGCATGCCGCGGCCAGCGGTAGATAGTCGAGGCTATCGGGCCTTTTTCCAGCTGCAGATAATCGATACCCGCCCGTTTCAGACCCGCGGCCACCTCAATGCCCACAGGCCCGGCGCCGACCAGAACAACCCTGGTGGAAAGTTCTCTGCTTTTATTCTGATTCATTTTCTCCATCCAGTCTGAAACGTCGTACCTGATGTGTAATCCCTTCAATATGCCGGATATTTTCCCCGCTCACCGCATCCATTCCGCGGATGGCCTCCTCCATCTGCTCCGTTCCGTCGCCGACTTCGGTAAGTGCATCGTGGAGGGCCCGGCTGATCTCCGCAAGGGCTTCCATGTGCTTCTTTACCGTACCCGCATCATCAGCTATTTCTCCGGCGGAGCTGCTGACCGAAGAGGTTATCTGGTTGATCTCCGTCAGGGTCGCGACAATCTCGTCACCTCCGATGCGCTGCTGCTCCAGGGAAGAGAGCATCTCCCGCTCCAGGGAATGAAGCCGCTCAACCAGCTCCTGAACGCTGGTGAAGGCCGATTTGGTCTCTTCGACGGCGGAGACAACCGATTGGATGGTCGCCACGGTTGTCTTCAGCTGCCCTTGGATCTCCCGGGAATGGTTGGCCGAGTTCTCCGCCAGGCTGCGAATCTCCGCCGCGACCACGGCGAAACCGGCCCCATGCTCCCCGGCGTGGGCGGCTTCAATGGCGGCATTCATGGCCAGAAGATTGGTCTGTTCCGCAATGGACGAGATGAGGGTATTCGCCTCGTTCAGCTTCTCAGCCTGCTGTACCACCTTCCCGACCTGGGCGACCGCGATCTCGATCTTCTCCCTGCCTCCGGCGGCGAATCCGACCAGGGAAGAAAAATCTGCTTCCAGCTCCTCGAAACTCCGGTTTATCTCCACTATTGTTCCGATCATCTGACGTACGGCCGCTGAGGACTCCTCGACTCCGGCGGCCTGTTCCTGTATGGACCCGTCCAGATGCCTGATATTATCCAGAATATGAAGGACAGAGTCCGTGGCTTCCTTGAGGGTATCGGCATGAACGATGGTCCTCTCATTCAGGGAGCTCACGAGTCCCCGGACATTCTCCATGATTCGGGAACTTTCTCCCGCAGCTACCGAAAGCTCTCCCCCGGAGGAGGAGAGTTCCTGAACCAGCTGCCTGATTTTTCCGATCATGCTGTTCAGTTTATGGATAAAGGCGTTTGTTCCGGCGGAAATCCTGCCCACATCGTCAAAATTCACCAGGGGGATCAGGCGGGTAAGGTCGCCCTCGGCGGCATTCAACTCCTCCAGACGTTCCCGGATCCTCCTCAGCTGAAAACGGTCGACCCGGCGGGAAAGGGAAAACATACGCAGGGCTATTCCGGTAAAAAGCAGGCTCATCCCGCAGAAGCTGAGTACCGGGGATGGAAAAGCAGCGGGAATCTGATCCGCAGTCCGGTAAAACTCGGAGACGATAAACAGAAAAGCCCCAAGGGCAAAGGCGGAGGAGACGAGGATCAGGTAATCCTTCATTACAAGAAAGCGGTCAATCTCGCCCTGGGCTATCTCGGTCATCCTGAGCCGCTCTTTTGCGGGAAACAGCACATTGTTCACCGTCAGGGCAGTCCAGATTCCCGTGACAAGCCCCATGGAAACCGCGCTGAACAGCGCAACAGGATAGGGATAGCCGCCGGGAGACTGCCATTTGAAAACGAAAGCGTACATCAAGGTAACACCGACCAGCCAGAAAACAGCATGAATGCTGATCAGGAACCAGTTGATCCTGAGGGCTGCATGGCGGGCCGCGGGAGTCTGCACCCCGGTCTCCAGAAAACGCAGCAGCGGCTGCAGCATACGGCTTATTACCCCCGCCGCAATGATGCCGAATCCAAGCACCATAAGATAGGTCGTGGGACGAATCCCCAGAAGCAGCCTTCCCTGCAGATCGAGTACCTTGTAGGGGTTATAAAGCGCGACCAGCAATTCCCTGAGTATTCCACCGAGCAGCAGGGGAATAATCAGGTTATAGAAGAAAACTTTCGTCAAAATGGAGGACTTTTCTTTCATTCAAGTATCCTTTGATAAATCCGGGAGTTTCTCCGGCGGTCGTAGCGCTCCCGCCGCTCCGGAGGGATCTGATCCAGATCGGCGTCCACAAAACCCAGGCGCTGGAACCAGTCGGAGGTCTGGGTGGTCAGCACAAAAACCCGTTTGAGGCCTTCCCTGCGGGCCACCTCGACCAGGTAGGATACGATCTTGAATCCGATACCCAGGCGGTCGTAACGGGTATCCACGGCGATGCCGGCGATCTCCCCGGATCCGTCGGAGTAACGGTGCAGGGCGCCGCAGCCGTGGATGGAATCGTCCATCTCGTAGACGACGTAATCCCCGGCGGCGCGTTCCAGGTCCGCCCCGGTGCGGCGGATCAGGATCTCCCGTTCAACGAAGGGTTCCATAATGCGCAGCACATCGGTAATGTCCTCCTCCCGCATGGGCCGGAGGGAATCGTAATCGTTACCGTGAACCATGGTCCCGACACCAAGGTTGGAGAAGATCTCCTTCAGAATGACCCCCTCCACCCTGCCGTCCACAATATGGACACGGGGCACACCCCTCCGGCAGGTTTCACAGGCCAGCTTTACGTACTGCAGGCGGGGATCGCTGCTCGAAGCGTTGATATCGAGAAAGGCTTCGGCGGTATGGATATCCAGCCGCGAGATGCGCCCTTCCGGATTGAAGGTGATGCCCTCGGGAAAGGTAAAATCCCCCGCGTCCAGGCGCTCTTCCGGAAGCAGGAGAAAGAGTTTTTCCGCCTGCAGCTGGGAGGAAACGACCCTGGCCAGCTCGTTGGAAGAGATGTTGTAGGGGGTTCCCACGGCATTCCAGCCGATGCAGGGCAGAATGGGGATAAGCCCTTCGTCGAGGATCTTGTTCACCAGTTCAGTGTCGATACGCTCGACTACCCCGGTTGATCCGTAATCGACTCCTTTTATTACCCCCATGCTGCGGGCCCTGACCCAGTTTCCCACCACCGCGTTGGCTCCGTGGGCGGCCAGCAGGGTCATGACCTGGTTTGAGACGTCAAAGGCAGCCATTTTAATGAAGGGTATCGCCTCGGGGGAGGAAATCCTCACGCCCCCCACCGATTCGGTGGCGATACCGTAGCGCTGAAGCACCTCGTTGATGCGTCCTGTGGCACCTGGAATAATCACCGTCCGGATTCCCATCCCGTGCAGGAGGGCAAGGTCCTTGACCAGCACCGGGAAAAGCGGATGCTCGGCAACCTCGTATTCAACCTTGAAGACAAAGGTTGCACCTGCAAAGCGGTGGACATAGCTGAAAACCTCACGGATCAACTCAACATGTTCCTTGATATCGTTGTTTCTCATAGTCTTTTCGTTATGGCATTGTACCATACTCCCCATTGTTTGCGTATCAGCACTCCGGAGCCGGATATTTCCCTGTTCGTACCTTTCGGTACCTTTATTGCATTTCTCCTACCCTCCTGTAGGATACGGAGAAAGTATCCTGAAGTACAGGAAAACCAGTGATTCCCCGCTAACTGATTATCGGTACAATAATTACCACGCTGTATCACGATTTGATCAGGATAGGCACGGATATTGCTTGATAAGTGGACATCATGAATATTGCACTCTCCATAAAGGACAACCTGACAACCAGCGTCCGGGTTTTCACCCGTTTTCACCCCATCTATTCGGTGCGGGAACACTGCGTTATCGGTATAGAAGCCCTCTCACGGGGATATGCCGGAATTTCAGCGGAAGAGGTTCAGCCGGAGGAGCTCTTCCGACGGGCCAGGGATAACGGCCGCTTTACCCAGCTGGACCGCCACGCCCTCTGCACAGCGGTTCAGAGCTACGCCTCGCTGCCTGAAGGAAGCTCCGCGGCTCCCCTGCTGTTCCTGAATATTTCCACTGAAATGATCGAAAGGGGGCTCGATGACATCCGTCTTCTGAATGAGTCGATACTCAAAGCTGGGGTATCCCCCGACCAGGTTGTCCTGGAGATCATTGAATCCCGGGTCGAGAATATCGACGCTCTCTCGTACTTCGTTCACCATCACCGGGATAGAGGATTTCTGATTGCCCTGGATGATGTGGGGGCCGGACATTCCAATCTGGAACGGATATCCCTTCTGAAGCCGGACATCATCAAGATCGACCGCTCCCTGGTCAGCGGTATCTACCGGGGCTATCACAAGCAGGAGGTCTGCAAGGCGCTGATCCTGCTGTCCCACCGTATCGGTGCACTGACCATCGCCGAAGGTATCGAAGAGAAGGAGGAAGCCCTTACCTGTCTGGAGCTGGGTGTTGACATGCTGCAGGGATTCTATTTTTGCCGCCCCCTGAGCCTTGCAGAATACCAGGACTCTGAACACCTGGAAATAAAGGACCTTGCCGAAACCTACGCCCAGCGTTCCATTGAACGCAAGGAGCAGGAACGTCTGCTGGCGGAAACCCACCGGGCATTGGCGGGCCGCCTGACCGAACGACTTATGGCTGCGGACAGGCCTGATTTCACCAGGATTCTGAAAAGTTCTCTCAGGTCCACCCGCTTTGCCCGCTGCGCCTATCTTCTCGATTCCAGGGGACATCAGATAACCGGAACCATCGTACAGAAGGGATTCACCAAAAAAGAGCACCGGCTTTTCGCCCCGGCACCGGAAGGAACCGACCACTCCCTGAAGAGCTACGTACTGCGTCGGGGAGAACTTGATACCTGTTACATAACCGAACCCTACATATCCAAGGCCACGGGGGAGCTCTGTATTACCGCATCCCAGGGCTTCCGCGGTAAATCGGGGGAGGAGTTCATTCTCTGTATCGACATTGATTACGGCGGCAGCCGGGACCCGAGATAGACAGGAGAGTTGAGTCGTCCCGCCATTTTCCTGTAGACTGACGGTATTCATACAAGGCAGGAGATCAAAACATGGACCGGGAAATACAAAGCCGAATTCTGGCGATGCAGAAAAACGAGATAACCGAATACCATATCTATACCAGACTGGCGAAGATGCTGGAAAAAACCGAAAACGGACCGATTCTCAGGACCATAGGCGAGGAAGAGAAGAAGCACCATGACTTTCTGAGCAAATTCACCGGAAAAAGTGCCCGGCCGAAGGGTTTCAAGGTAGTTTTTTTTGTTCTGATCGCCCGCATTCTGGGGATTACCTTCGCCCTGAAACTGATGGAACGGGGAGAAGAGGAGGCCCAGGAGATCTACGACGCCATGAGCCGCCAGGTTCCCGAGGCAAAGCAGATCATTGAAGATGAAGACGCCCACGAGGAGAAACTCCTGCAGATGCTCAAGGAGGAGCGTCTCGAATATGTGGGCTCCATCGTGCTGGGACTCAACGATGCCCTGGTCGAGTTGACCGGAGCCCTGGCGGGACTCTCCTTTGCTCTGCAGAATACCCGGCTCATCGCCGTGGCCGGACTTATTACCGGAATCGCCGCCTCTTTTTCCATGGCAGCTTCGGAATACCTTTCCAACCGCACCGAAGGAAACAGCGAGGGAGCAGTAAAATCCGCTGTCTATACGGGAATTGCCTACATTCTGACGGTGGGGCTCCTGATTCTCCCCTATCTGCTCTTCAGCCACTACATGGTCTGCCTTGCCGCAACCCTGGGTATCGCGATTTTTATTATCTTCTTTTTCAACTACTATGTCGCCGTTGCAAAGGACCTGAAATTCTGGCCCCGTTTTACCGAGATGGCCCTCCTGAGTCTCGGAGTCGCGGCGATCTCCTTCGGAATCGGCGTTCTTGTGCGAAGTACCATCGGAATCGATATTTAAACGGAAGGCTGTGAAGATATATGGGACACCTTGAAGCTGTACTCTTTGATATGGACGGCGTACTGACCGACTCGGAGGAGCTGATCGCCGAGGCCGGGGTGCGTATGTTCGCGCAAAAAGGTTACGCAGTCACCCATGACGACTTTTACCCCTTCCGGGGTTACGGTGAAAACCGCTTCCTCGGCGGGGTGGCACAGAAGTACGGAATTCCCTTCGATCAGGAGCAGGACAAGGCCCGTACCTACGATATCTACTGCTCCCTCGTCAAGGGCAATCTGGCTCCCCTGCCCGGAAGCATAGACTTTGTCCACCGATGCCGCAGCCTGGGGTTCAAAACTGCCCTGGTTACCAGCACCGATTACATCAAGATGAAGGCCAATATCGACGAGATCGGTCTGGCCGACGGATCCTTCGACGTAATGATAAACGGCCTGGACGTTACACGGCGTAAACCCTATCCGGATATGTACCTGCTCGCGGCACGCCGTCTGGGGGTTCCGCCGGAGAACTGCCTTGTGGTCGAAGACGCAATAGCAGGAGTCGAGGCTGCCGTGGCGGCAGGCTGCCGCTGCCTTGCCCTTACAAGCAGCTTCAGCAGGGATGAACTCTCGGCGGCGGACTGGATTATAGGAAGCCTGGAAGAAGTTCCGGAGGAAGTTCTGCAGTGGTAGAGTGGGAGGACATGACTCCGGAAGAACGGGACCGTTTTATCTACCTCTCCCTGAGCGAAAACGCCCTCAAGGCGATCGTCATGATCATGCAGCGCAAGCATGGTCCCGATGTTTCGACGGAGACGATTATGCGATATGCCTTTAAAATAGCCCGGGACCGCATGACGCCGAAGCATCTGAAGAAGAAATCCGGAAAAGCTTAAGCACCGGCAAACGGAGGCTGTAATTCCCTGTCCCGCCAGGGACGGTGACGCAGGCTCAGACTGTCATCCTCACCACCGGTCTCTTCCAGCCCCGCAATCTCCGGGAGAATAAGGTCGGTCTCCTGAGCGGTGATTACCGGAAGGTCATAACAGGTGTTCCGGTGTTTTAGCTCACCCTTTCTTGTTCTGTATTCTTCAACAAAGCCGAGGTGTTCCTTCATGCGCCGCCGGTTGATGCTGTGGGCGATTTTCCCGGGGGAACACTGTTCGCGGAGGGAAGTAGCAGCCGATTCCGCGAGAACGGGATCTATCTCCGTACCAATAGAAGAGCGGCCCGCGGCAGCGGCGGCCAGGGCCGTGGTCCCCGTCCCCAGGAAGGGGTCGGCCACCAGGTCCCCCTGCACCGAATACATGCAGATCAGGCGGTATGCCAGTTCGAAGGGATAGGCCCCGCTCCTCTCCCGGGCAGCCCTCCCCTTCAGGAGCTGACGTTCCCCGGCAAGGTCCCAGAGATCGGAAAACCAGCGGTTCCGCTCCTCCCAGAAGTAGGCACTGCGCCGGCGAAGGGCCTTCTGATCCCCCGTAAATACCCGTTTTCCCCCTTTACGGAAGATAAGGATGTGCTCATGCTCCAGGGTCACATAGGCTCCCGCCGGAAGCATTCCGGAACCCATGAACTTGTTCGGTGCGTTGGTACTCTTGCGCCAGATAATACGGGGCAGTACGGAAAATCCCAGATTCGAGAAAGCCGTCACTATACGCTCGGCGTTCGGGTAGAGCATAAAGGTTCCGTCCACAGTCCTGAGGGCGTCTCCCACATTGATGCAGACAATCCCCCCGGGCATTACCAGAGGCGCCATGATCGCCCAGACCCGGTCAAGCACATCATGCATGGCACGAAAGGCCTTCCAGCCCTGATTCCCGGAGAGAAGCTCCCTGATACGTCCGTCCTGGAGGGAAAAGGTCTCATCCCACATGGAGATCATCGGGTAAGGCGGAGAGCTGAGCACGAGGGCAAGGCTGTCGGGATTCAGGGAACTCAGGACAGAAGCATCCTTCGGCAGAATCCTGTGCCGGGTAGTAAATTCCAGGGGAGCATCTTCCACAAGCGGATTGTACCATAGATTTTTTCAAGAAACAGCCTGTTTTTTCTTGTCCTTTATTGTCACGTATTGTACACTATTTATATGAAAAGGACAGAAGATTCCTTAATGACCCTCAGTGAAATGGCTGAGTATCTTCAGGTGGCGGAAAAAACGGTCATGCGCATGATCAACCGCAAAGAGATTCCCGCGATAAAAATCGGCAGCCAGTGGCGCTTTTCCCGATCCATGGTGGACGACTGGATTATCTCCAACATGCAGGTAGTCCCCCGCAATGATCTGGCAAAACTGATGGAGGACAGCCACGATCTGGTACCCCTCTCACGGCTGGTGGATACGGGATCCATTATCATGAACCTCAAACCTGGAACCAGGCGGGAGGTGCTGGCCCAGCTGATCCGCCCCCTCGAAGCGATGGAGAAGATCACCGATTCGGCGGCATACCTGGACATACTTCTGGCCAGGGAGGAGATGATGACCACCGCCATCGGTCCCATCGCTTTTCCCCATGCCAGGAATCCCCGGGAAAACGAAGGAGCAGAACCCCAGGTCATTGTCGGAATCTGCCGGGAAGGAACGCAATTCGGTTCCCTGGACGGGAGCCCTACCTACCTGTTCATGCTCCCCTTTACCGACAGCGAGATCATTCATCTGAGGCTGATGGCCAAGATGGCTGTCCTTTTCAAGGAAGAAAAGAACGTTCGCAGGGTGCTTGAAGCTAAAAGCGGCGAACACGTTGTGGGCGTACTGATCTCTCTGGAACAGCAGCACCGTAGTGAATAGAAAATAAGGAGGCGTCCGAAATGACCCTAAGCAGACACCTGAAGCCGGAATGCATATCGATTATCGACCCGCCGGAGAACAAGGATCAGTTACTCAGAAAAATAGCCGCCCTGAGCGGTAACACCGAAGAACTCTCCTCCATCGGGGAAGAGGAAATTTATCAGAAGCTTAAAAAACGTGAAGAACAGGGAAGCACAGCCTTCGGCTCCGGAATTGCGGTTCCCCACTGCAGTTTCAAGGGTCTCGAATCCTTCGTGCTGGGACTCCTGATTCTGAAAGGAAAAGGGACATCCTTCGATGCCCCGGATAAAAAACCGGTAAATCTCTGCTTTTTCATAATCGGCCCCGAGGAAGCGCGGAACGAACACATCCAGATCCTCTCCGGAATCACCCGTCTGCTGAATACCACGGAAGCGGCAAAACAGCTGCGCCAGGCGCGCTGGCCCGATGATGCCTATTCCATTCTGGTTGGTTCGATTGAGCTCGGCAGGGCGGCAAGCGCGCAGGTTCCCGCCTCCCAGATAAGCGTTGCAGTTCAGGACGAATCAGCCTTCATCGATATCCTGGAACTCTTTACCGCGGAACCGGACTGTCACATCGCCGTTTTTGAAGGTACCAGTGCGGGCAGATACCTCCATCACCTGCCCCTCTTTTCCTCGTTCTGGACGGATGAGCAGAATACCGAGGTAAAGCTGATTCAGGCAGTATTGAAGACCAGTGCCTGCAACAACATGATTCGCCGGATCAACACCATCCGGGACACCTCCAAACCCGATTCGGGGGTACTGATCAGCGTTAACGAGCTCTCCTACTGGTGCGGCAGTCTCTCCTACTAGGCAGGTGCATATGGACAATCTACAACTACCCATCCTGGTCGTAGCCGGGATAATAGCATACCTTTCGCTGTACGCCGGAAAGCTCGCAAACAGGATAAAACTCCCCTCTCTTATCGGTTTCATGTTCGTGGGCGTATTCCTTGGCCCCTCCCTGGCAGGACTCCTGAGCTCAGAAATACAGGACTCCATGCAGTTTATTACCAAAATTGCCCTGGGTTTCGTGGCCCTCTCCATCGGAATGGAACTCCATATCAGGGAACTCAGGCGCCAGGGACCGGGAATCATGCTGGTTATTCTGACCGAGTCCTTCGGAGCTTTTCTGGTGGTAGGCCTCGCGGTCTTTCTTTTGACCGGCGACCCTGCACTGGCTCTGATATTCGGCGGCATTGCTCCGGCTTCCGCACCGGCGGGAACCGTAGCCATTATACAGGAGTACCGCGCCCGCGGCCCTCTTACCAAAGCGCTCTACACAGTCGTCGGTTTTGATGACGGACTGGGAATCATAATCTTCGGCTTTGCCTTTGCCGTAGCCAAGGCCATAATATCCAGCCGTACAGGACTTGAAACCATGACCCTCTCGGCGGCGGTAATCAGCCCCTTGAGGGAGATCGGCCTCAGCATACTGGTTGGTCTGGTAATGGTCCTGGTCTATACCCTTCTGTCCAGGCCCCTTGATTCAGCACGGGACCGGTTTATTCTGACAATAGCCACGGTGCTGTTTACCACCGGGCTCTGCGAGTATTTTCACCTCTCCGAAATTCTTACCAACATGATTGTCGGTATGGCCTTTACCAATACCCAGCCCACAAAAACGACCCGGGAAATAGACGAAAGTCTCAGGGGCATCATGCCGCTGCTCTTTCTCTTTTTCTTCACCCTCGCCGGAGCAAATCTGCATGTAGGAGCCCTGCCCTCCCTGGGGCTGCTGGGTCTGGTTTACATAGCAGCACGCACCGCAGGGCTGATGGGAGGCGCCTGGTTCGGTACGACCATCGGAAGGATGGAGGAAAACCTGCGGAAATATCTGGGGATGGGCATCCTTTCTCAGGCAGGGGTCGCCATCGGTCTGTCCCTGGTGGTCAAGCAGGACCTGTCCGAGATGGGAGGCCCGGGAGTACAGCTGGGTGCCATGGTAATAACCTCGATTACCGCCACCTGTATTTTCTTCGAGATAATCGGCCCCATTTTGACCAAGATAGGCCTTACAAAGGCGGGGGAGATATCCCTGCCCGATTCCGGCGAACAGGTACCCTAAACCAGCTCCCGGTCAAAGTTGAAGGTCGTGGTGGAGGATTCTCCGGGTTCGGCGTTCAGGTAGTCAAAGCAGTCCGCGGTTCCTGGTACCCCAGGCACCTCCATGGCCTGGGCAGGGTAAAGAACGGTGAGCCCGGCCTCATCGGCTTCGCTTACCCGGAACTGTCCCCCCCGGCTGTCGCTTATGGGACCGGAGACTGGAATCCGGGCGCGGGTAATCAGAAGGGGCGGGCGGCCGTAGCGGTACACTTCTACAACAAGCGGAGAGGCATCCCGCAGGGCCTCAATGGCCGGCCTCTCCAGTTCAAGCCAGGCCTGAATCCTGCGGACACCCCGCTGGTAAAGTTCCTCCGCTGCCAGGGCGTTTGCCACCGGCAGGGGATACGCCGCCGTCAGGGTAAGACTTTCCGATGTCAGTTCCTCGAGCAGGGACAGCTGATAGAGGGAGCTAATCCGGAAACGGCGGCAGCCCGCTTCGAGGGCGGAACCAAGCTGCTGTTTCAGCATATCCAGGTCCTCCTCTGAACAGAAACCCGGCAGTACATACTCATGTTCCGGAAACCAGGGGGCCCCGTTCAGCGGCCGAGCGACAACGGCGGCCCGGACTCCTGCGGTAACAGCCTTCCCGCCCTTCTTAATAATCACCGGCTGGAGTTCCTGCTCCGTAAAATTCCCCGTTTTTCCGGAGGACCGCCGGAAATATCCCGACGGACCGTCCTCTTCAGGTTCCGGGGACAGATCCCCTTCAAACCAGGACCAGAAATCCCGTCGCAGCTGTTTTAACCTGGCGGCGGGAACAAAGGGGTTTCCCTCAACAGAAACCCGGCAGAGGGCAGCACCGACAGCGGGATTGCGGCTCCGGCGGAACTCCTCCTCAACCTTCTCCCTGTCCAGGGGATGCCTCAGGGCTTCATCGAATTCTTCAGAGCTCTCCCAGGTCCGTCCGTCCGCGAAGACCCGGATGCCCCGCCTGGAAAGGTGAATCTCCAGATCAAAGCGCCTGACCGGCTGATAAAGGGGGAGGCCTGCACCGTCGAAATTCACCCCTTTTACGCTGGACCCGACACGGTAGACCCGCCCGGAGGCGGGGACCTCCCGGTCATAGGGAATAAAGACCTCCCTGCCTTCCGTTGCGGTGGAAACCGGGTGTTTGCCGTCCCGCATGGCGGTTACGGTAAAGGAGGGTCCCTCGTCGCCGGAGGCAGGCTGTATTCGCAGCCGGTCCCCCAGGCGCAGCCTTCGGGAAACCTTCAGGGCAAAGCCGCCTTTTCCGGCACTTGCCACAGTCCCCACCAGCTGACCGGAAACCCCCAGGGAATCGTACTGGACCAGCTCCGCCATATCCTTCTCCGTGGCAAAACCGTGGGACCAGCGACGCCCATAGGATGACGAAAGAATCTTGCGGGCCTCTCCCAGGACCTGGCCGCGGGAGCCGGAAGGAGCGTCCAGCACCATTCTGTAGGCCTGCACAACCTTGAAGACATAGTCCGGCTGTTTTAAGCGCCCTTCAATCTTCAGGGATTTGACCCCCGCCTGCTGAAGATCATCAATCATGTCCAGGGTGTAGAGGTCCTGGGTAGAGAAAAAGAAGCCGCTTTTGGGGCTGCCCTCTTCGGTGCCGTGAAAACGGCGGCGGCAGGGCTGTTTGCAGCGCCCCCGGTTGCCGCTCCAGCCTCCCATCCAGGAGGAGAAAAGGCAGTTTCCGGAGAGGGAACAGCAGAGGGCCCCGTGGATAAAGACCTCTATATCCAGAGGCGACGCCGGGACCATCCTCTTGAGTTCCCGGAGGGTAATCTGCCGTTCAAGGATTACCCGGGATATTCCCATCCTTGCCGCTTCGAGTATGCCCGGGGAGTTGTGAATTCCCATCTGGGTCGATGCGTGAAGCTCCAGCTGAGGATACCGGGTCCGGAGAAATCTGGCCACGCCGATATCCTGAAGGATAACGGCATCGGGATCCAGCCTTGCAATCTTCTGCACGGTTTCGTCGAAGGCCTCCCACTCAGTCTCTTTGACCAGGGTGTTCAGGGTAAGGTAAAAACGTTTCCCCAGGGTCTTGGCCTTCTGCGAGAGGCGGGAAAGGTCGTCGTAGCTGAAGTTGGTGCCCATCTCACGGGCATTAAAGCGGCCGACGCCGCAGTAGACGGCATCAGCCCCGGCGGCATAGGCGGCGAGGGCCGTGCTCAGGGTACCCGCCGGGGCAAGCAGTTCAGGTAAGTTTGTGGAATTCTTCATACAGGATGAAGCATACTATCAGACAGTGCGTCCTCCGACCACCCAGTAGATCCACGCAGCCACGGCAAAAAAAGCCCAGAGCACAATTACCAGAATACCCAGAGAGTTCATCAGTCCGTTCAGGTATCCCATGAGGCTGACAATCAAGCCCAGCGTATCGGCTATCGCAAGGGCAAACATGGTATTGCGGACAGCCAGGGAGGATTCGCTGTTGCTTGAAAAGAGACAGATCAAGGCTATGCCTGCAAACAGGGCACCGGCCATCTGGACCATCAGACTCCCGTAACGGGAGACCTCGATCCCGAACCATGATGGGGACAGGGTGGGCAGAAAAATCATGAGAACCGCGAAGACGGCGGAAACCAGGGCTTTAATCCAGAAAAAACCATAAACTTTCATCGTATTTCTCCTTGTCCGTATCAGAATCTCAGGCAAATAGTGCCCTATAAATAATAGCACCTCCCGGGGGTGGATGTAAAAGGAAGTGGAGGAAATCTTTCATCTTTGCTTGAAATACGCTCCCCCAAATTCTATAATTCCTCCAATGAGAGCCTTCCACAGGTATGTGCACCGTTTCCTTTTCACCATAACCTCCGCGGCAGTGATACTTTTTCTAGCCTTTGGCCTGTTTCTGTTCTACGACAGATCGACACGGATAAATTCCGACACCCTCCGGGACGAACTGGGCTTTATCAATGTCCTTATCCGAAGCGTTCATGATCATGCCAGACTGGGAAATCGGGAATCCCTGGAAGCGATGAACAAGGCGGCGGAAGAGGCGCGCCGGGCACTGCCGCCGCGGTTCTTTGACAGCGGCACTGAGACCTTCCTCCACCAGCTTGCGGACTCCCCCAGCGAAGAGGAACTGCGGGCGGCGGTTACGGAACTCGGCGGTATTGCCCGCAGGATCAGCGCCTCCTACTACGAGAACCGCGAACAGAGCAGGCTAGTATTCATCGGCTTCGGCCTTTCCATGATGGTGCTTGTGGGAATACTCCTGGCCCTGGCCCTGCGCTTTCACCTGGAACACACCCGCTATGTAGGAAGAGGCGCGAAGCTTCTGGAATCCCTGGAGAGGATACTGAATTTTGAGTCCGAGAACATCGACTTCAGCCCCCGATGGCTGGAAGAAGAGGAACTCCTGAGACAGGTAGAGGGGATAGCCGCGGCCCACCGTTCCAACAGGGAGCTTGCCGAACACAGGGTCTACGGAACCCTGGAGGCTTTTATTCCCCGCATGCGGGAGATCCTCTCCCACAGCGTCCCCTGCGACCGCCTGGCCGTCGCCTTTGTGGACACCGCCGGACATGTCATCGCGGAATCCGCCTCCAGCGTACTGCCCGTAACCCATCTTGAGCCGGGCTTTATCGAAGAGCTGAAGGATACCAGCCTGGGATCGATTCTGACCAGCAGGAAAACCCGTATAATCAACGATCTTCCCCGGCACTACGAAGAGATACACCAGTCCGAATCTACTAAACTTATCCTGGAGGAAGGAATCAGGGCCAGCATCACGGTACCTATCGAGATCCAGGAGATTATGGCCGAAACCACCCGGGCCTTTGTTTCTCTAATGGAGCGCAAGGACAACGAGACCTCCCTGCATATTATCAGGATGTCCCGTTATTCCTACATCCTGGCCCGGGAGCTGGCGAAGAGCGATTCATCCATTACTCCCATGATGCTGCGGGAGATCCTCTGGTTCGCCCCCCTCCACGACATAGGCAAGATCGGGATACCCGACAGGGTCCTGCAGAAAAACGGTCCCCTCGACGGCAGAGAGAGGTCGCTTATCGAGGACCATGTCAATATAGGCCTTTCGGTCATTCACAGCATGAACTCAGGGGTAAACAGGATCATAGACCTGGAACTCCTGAATACCGCGGAAAACATCATAGCCAGCCATCATGAACGCTTCGACGGCACCGGGTATCCCAGGGGACTCGCAGGCAAGGATATTCCCGTCTCCGGACGTATCGTCGCCCTGGCGGACGTTTTTGATGCCCTCACCTCAAAACGGCCGTACAAGGAGGCCTTTTCCATCGATAAGTCCATGGGAATCATCGAGGCGGGCCTGGGCAGCCATTTCGATCCCGACGTATACGCGGCCTTCCTGAAGGCCCTGCCGGAAATCCGCCTTGTGTATGACAGATACAAGGAGATTTAATCCAGCACTTCGTACTGGCCCATCATTCCGGCATCTTCATGTTCCAGCAGATGACAATGGTACATGTAAATCCCCGGATATTCGCCGAACTCCATGAGAAGCCGGACCCGGTCCCCCGGCCAGAGCAGCACCGTATCCTTGAATCCCGACAGTTCCGGAGGCGGCGGATCTCCGTTTATATCGATAATCCTGAACTGAAGCCCATGTACATGAAAATTGTGAGGGGTGTTCATCATCATTCCGGCGGTGCTGACCTCCCACACCTCGGTACTCATGGCGGCAACCCGTTCATCCACCCGGGCCATGTCCATTCTCCGGCCGTTTATTGTAAGGCTCCCACCGGGTCCCATGGTGGACATTACGAAGGAGCGCCTCCCCGCAGCCCGGGGAATCTCCGCCGCCGGCAGTGACGCGAGCCGGGAAGGAAGCTCTCCATTATTCCGCAGTTCATCGCCGGGATTCACAAGCAGGGCAGTATAAACTGCCCCAAAGGAGGACTCCGCCTGCAGGACTGTATTCCGCCCCTGCTGCTCCCTGAGGTCGAGGATCACTTCCGCCCGCTCTCCGGGAGAAAGAACCAGGGTTTTCAAGGGCACAGGTCTGGAAAGAAGCCCTCCGTCGGAAGCAATCTGGATGAACTCGGGACCTTCGGGAAGACTCAGTCGCAGTATGGTGGAGTTGCTGCCGTTCAACAGCCTCAGGCGGAGCAGGCGGGTTTGGGCCCTGAAAACCGGTTCAATCCCTCCGTTTGTCAGCAGAACGTTGCCGCCGTACCCGTGTATTATATCCGGCATACGCGGTTCGTAGCGAAAGCCGCCGTCCCTGCTGAAACGCCGCTCCTGCAGTACCAGGGGGATATCATCGATCCCGTACTCATCCGGAAGACCTGCAGGGCCCGATGGATCAGTTACAATCATCATCCCCGCCAGTCCCCGGTAGACCTGTTCGGCCGTAGTCCCCATGCGATGAGGATGATACCAGAGGCTGGCCGCAGGCTGGTTTACGGTAAACTCGGCTATCCAGGTTTCCCCCGGTCCAATCGGCTGTCGGGGTCCGCCGTCCGCTTCAGCGGGAAGATAAGCACCGTGCCAGTGGACGGTGGTCGTTTCCCTCAGGCTGTTTCGTACGCGGATCGAAACCCTCTCCCCCTGTCTGAGATGAAGGGTGGGACCGAGATAATCGCCGTCATACCCCATGGTGGGAACAGGAATACCGGAGAAAAACTCCAGCTCCCCTTCAGATGCCGTAACAGTATATTCCCTGACTCCGTCGCTGCGAAGACGTCCCTCACGGAGGGGAGGAACAATCAGCGCCTCCCCCGGTTCAGCCTCCAGGGAAAAGAAGGTCAACAGGAACAGAATGAGCCATCGCCATTTCACACAAAACCTCCTGAAAGGCCTGAATCCGGTTCAGCCCCTTCAGGATAAATCTAATCACATTTGGCGTACCAGTCTAATATGAGGGCCCATGAATTGATCAGGCGGATCTTCCCCTCTGCAGACGCAATCTCCGGAGAAGACTGCGGAGGCTCAGGGCCGCTACATAGATTCCGCCGCTTACCAGGATGGTCATGGCACCGGTAGGGACATCCAGGGTGTAGCTGCTGTAGAGCCCTGCCGCATTGGAGACCGCGCAGATAATCCCTCCATACAGCATCATTCCCGACAGCCGCCGGGCAAAAAGACCCGCGGTGGCCGCAGGCAGGGTCAGCATGGCTATAACCATGACGATCCCCACGGTTGATACCATGAGCACCACAGTTACTGCGGTCAGGGTTACCAGAAGGATCATGAAGAACCCGGTGGGTACGTTTCTGGTTCTGGCATAGGGTTCGTCAAAACAGACCGCCTGAAGCTGGGGGTAAAAGAGCAGAACCATGACTACCACCAGCAGATTGAGGACCATAATGAGCAGCAGGTCCCCCTTCCCTATCAGCAGTATGTTTCCGAACAGGTAACTCATGGGGTCCATGTACCCCGGGGTCTTTGCAATGAAGAGGAGACCGATGGCCATGCCCACCGCCCAGATGGCTCCAATTATGGTATCCTCCCGCTCCGCTGCATAGAGGTTCACCAGGGCAATAATCCAGGCGGAGAGCAGGGCCGCCACGGTGGCCCCGAAAAGAGGAGAGACCCAGGAAATTTCATGAACCACCTTCAAATAGAGGGAGCCCCCCAGTCCGGCCAGGGCTGCATGGCTGACGGCGCCGGCGATATAACTGATTCTGCGGACAACTACAAAAGAGCCCACCATGCCGAAGGCCGCTGAGGAAAGGAGCCCTGCGATAAGGGCATAGCGGATAAAGGGCATGGAAGGATTGGTAAGGGCTTCAATAAATGCGCTCACCGCTGTGCCTCCTCGCCGGGGTGGGGAAGTTTAATATCGTGACGGACAGCCCTTACGGACTGGCCGTAGGAGGCATGCACCAGATCGGCCCCGGCATCTTCGGCGGGATGCTCCTCAAGTCCCCGGTTCACACAGAAGACCCGGTCAGTAATCCCGGAAACATAGCCCGTATCGTGGGTCACCAGCAGCACGGTCCGCTCCTTTGCCAGCTCCGAAACCAGCTGAATAAAACGCTCGCTCATAAAGGCGTCCACGTTGGCGGTGGGTTCGTCAAGAAGCAGAATGCGGGGGTCCCCCACAAGGGCCCGGGCGATCAGCACCCGCTGGCGCTGCCCCCCGGAGAGGGCGGAGAAGGAGTTTTTAGCCAGATCCTCCATGCCTACCCGTTCCATGGCCTCCCGGGCATGGCTGCGGTCTCCGGCGGAATAGAAGCCGAAGCGGGGCTTTATGCGCCCGCTTAAGACGACCTCCTCCACGGTTATGGGAAAACGCTCGTCGAAGCGGGCGTACTGGGGAACATACCCGATCAGGTGAAGGGCTTCCCTGGAGGGTTTTCCGAGGATTTCCAGGCTGCCGCTCCGGGGTTCAAGGATACCCAGGAGGATTTTCAGCAGGGTGCTTTTTCCCCCTCCGTTGGGACCCACAATGGTCACCATTTCGCCCGCCTGTACCTGGAAACTGACATCCTTGAGGACCGGCTTGTCATCGTAGGCAAAGGAGATGTTCCGGGCATGGATAACACAGCAGGGTTCGGGTTTGCTCACCGGGAGACCCCCTGTGCTACTTCCCTGGCCAGGGACCGCAGGGTTTCCATATAGTCCTCCGCCAGGGGAGCGACAGGTACGACAGCACCGTCAATGGCGTCGGCTACGGCCCGGGCGCTCTTTTCCGGAAATTCCGGCTGGACAAAGATCACCTTCACCTTCTCTTCCCGCGCCTCCATTACAACCTGTTCCAGAAGAGCGGGGCTCGGTTCCTTTCCTCCGGTTTCGATGGCTTCCTGGCGCAGTCCGTAACGGTCGGCAAAATAGCCGAAGGCAGGATGATAAACAAAGAGGAGGCTTCCCTTTGCGGGAGCGAGGATTTCCTCAAGCTCTTCGTGGAGACTGTCCAGATCGGCGGCGAACTTCCGGTACCCCTCACGATACGCGTCAGCTTTCCCGGGATCCAGTTCAATAAGCGCGTCCCTCATGACAGCCCCCTGCTCTTTGACAAGCAGCGGATCCATCCAGATATGGGGATCGGGTTCACCTTTCTCCTCCCCGTGTTCGTCCCCATGGTCATCATCATGGCCATGGGCCTCGAGGTAACGCTTGGTAATTCCCCGGTCGGTGGCCACTATCCGCAGGGACGTAAGGGTCGATGAGACCCTCTCCAGAAAGGCTTTCTCGAAGGAGACACCTATAGTAAAAAAGAGGTCGGCCTTTCCCAGGGAGACCATCTGCCGGGGAGAAGGTTCGTAGGTTGCAGGGCTCTTTCCCGGGGGCACCATGACCGAGACATCCACATTTTCGCCGCCTATACTCTCTGCAAAATACTTTTGGGGCAGGATTGAGACAAAAACATTGATCCTCCCCCTCTCTGAAGAAGGAGCGTCCTTCTGGCCGCCGGCGGACAGAAGGGTCACTGAAGAAATTACAAGCACAAGAACTCTGAATAAACGGTTCATCTGTTACTCCTTGCCGTTTCCGGATTTTAGGGAAGCCTGATAGTCGCAAAAAAGAATTGATTCTCCGCAGCCGTCACCGCACTGTCCAACCCGATGGTGCCTGGAGAACTCCTTCCAGTGTTCCCGCTGGGAGGGACTCAGAATACCCGAACCCTGACAGAGGGGACAGGTGCTGTCCAGGGCTTCGAGCAGAGCCCTGCGGATAAACTCGGAACGGTTAGGCAATGCATGCAGGAGTTCTGCAAGTCTCTCATCCGCCTTGAAGGTAACCACACTCTCTTTTTTCATTTCGTACCTCTCGGGACCCTCGTATTACTTTGTATTACACTTCTTTAGATATACGTACATTGAGCATTACGGTCAAGAGGAAAAGGGGAAAATCTGTTTTATGACCATTTTTATAATGTTGCTGTTCCCTTTTTCCCCGGCTGGTTGTATTTTCTCAGTATGACTATGGGCAATGGACACGAAAACTTCTTCCGGAGCCGCTGAGCTATGGCGGGAACCTATTTCGACTATGTAATCGTAGGCGCCTCCCGGGCAGGGGTAAGCTGCGCCGAAGGAATTCGCAGTCTTGACTCTTCCGGATCGGTTCTTCTGATCTCCCGGGAAAAGGTACTCCCCTACAAGCGTACCAAACTGAGCAAGGAGCTTCATAACAATTACGGGGACCAGGACTTTCTGCTCCATCCTCCCGGGTGGTACGAGGAACAGAGAATCACCGTCTATCTGGGGGCCGAAGCGGTTGATCTGGCACCCCATATCTATACCCTCTTCCTGGCGGACGGGAGGAAGATCGCCTATGGCCGGCTGTGCATCGCCTCCGGAGCCTCACCCCTGGAAATTCCGGATCCTGCCCCTGTCCGGTACCTCAGGGAAAAAAGCGAAGGTCAGAGTATCTTCCGGGAGGCCCGGGACTGGCAACGGGTCTGTGTTGTGGGTAACGGTATTCAGGGCGTAGAACTCGCGGAGCAGTTCAAGCTCATGGGCAAGGAGGTCGACCTGACAGGACCGGATTCCCGACCCATGGCTTCCCGGGTCGACCCGGCCATGTCGAAGCTGATAGAGCAGGACCTCCTGGACCATGGCGTCCATGTCCGGAACCGCTATACCCTGAACGAGACCGGGGGCAGGTCCGAATGGGACGGTATCGTAGCCTCCGTGGGAATAAATCCCGCTGCCCTCTGGCTAAATGACTCAGGAATAGAGACATTGAGCGGGGTCGTGATCGACACCCGTTGCAGAACATCCGAAGCTGAGATCTACGCCGCCGGAGACATCGCCGAGCCGGTATTTCCCTTTACCTCCGGTCTCTGGCACAGCGCTGAATATCAGGGTTTTACCGCCGGTATCAACATGGCCGGGGGAGAAGCGGAACTCGAACAAAAACCCTTCCGATTGAAACTGGACCTTTTTGACCGGCACTTTTACGCCCTCTGGTACAACCCTGCCCTGGAAGCAGATCCGGGAGTTGAATCAGTCAAACTCCAACAGGACCGGGATATGGAGTATTGTCGCATTTTTCACAGGGGAGATGATTTTGTCTCCGCACTCTACTGCGGCGACCCCTCCATAGGAAAAACAATCATCACGCCGCTGGTACGTCAGGGGGCAGCTTTCAGAGAGATTGTTGAGGGAATAGAAAAGCGACACGCAGTCCGGCCGGTTTAACAGACGCTGTATTTACCCGGCTTTCCACCTCTCCTCGATTGACTTGTCAGACACATTATCAGATACTGAAACATGATGGACAACTACCGCTTTTCCGCCGATTTTCCCAGGGTATTCCGCTTTATCGTCATGATGTTTTTTGCAGTCTTTCCGAGACTGCTTCTTTCTCCCCTGCTCCTCCGCATATCCGCTGATCTTGGAATCAGCTACGACCAGGCTTCGAGCTTTTTTCTTACAAGTGCCGTCGGTTTTTCCCTGGGCCTCATAACTTCGGGATTCATCGCCTGCCGCCTGACCCATCATTACACCATATTAAGCGGTGCCCTGATGACGGGAATCAGCCTGTTTCTCCTGTCCACGGTAACAAGCTTCCCGCTGTTTCACCTGTTCATGGGGCTACTGAGCTACTCCAACGGTCTGTACCACGGATCCGGTTTTGCGTCGGTTACCCGGATTGTTCCCGACAGATTCCGGACCAGGGCACTCTCCTTTCACGAGATGGGACCCAACGCGGCCTTCATTCTGGCCCCCATATTCTCCGCCCTCATGGCCCCCGTACTCGGCTGGCGGGGAGTTCTCTGCGCTACCGGAATCGCGGCCTTCGGCGCCGCCCTGTTTTTTCTCCTGTCCGACAAGGGGCCGAACGACTGCGGAGCCCCGCCCAATTTTGCCAGCATCAGGCTTTTTGCCTCCGTACCGGAATACTGGATACTCCTGCTTCTGATAGCCATAAGCGTCTCCCTGGCTACCGGGGTTTTCTCTGTCCTTCCCACCTATCTGCAGGTGGAACACAATCTGCCGGAAAGAATGCTGAACACCCTGATCGGGTTTTCCAGGGTAACGGGATTCGCCTCCATCTACCTGGCAGGTCACCTGGCGGACAGGTTCGGATACAGGATAGTCCTGGCATCGATCCTGCTGTTTACCAGCGTACTTACCGTGCTCATCGGTTTTGTCTCCGGCCCGCTTTTGCTGGTGGTGGTTTTTCTGCAGCCCGCGGTAACCCAGTCCTTTTTTCCCGCCGCCCTCAGCGCCGTTACCAGGATAGCGAAACCGGAAGCCAGGAATCTTGCGGTATCCCTGGCCATTCCCCTGTCGAACATCCTGGGCGGAGGGCTTACCCCCATGGCCTTCGGGACTGCCGGAGCGGCGGGCTATTTTTCCATCAGTTTCATCGTACTCGGGAGCCTGGGGATACTCAGCGTCCTTCTGCTGAGATCCCTTCCCGCGACCATACGGGAGCGCTGCTGAGATCAGGGAGATGGCGCATAGGGAAGAATTCCCTTCAGGTCGTTATCGGTAAAGCGCAGTCCAAGTCCCAGGAAATAGTCCCGGTCGGAGGTCAGGGCGTTGTCCACTCCCCCGGCCAGGTAGAGCCAGTTCAGAGGGTTGTTACTCCGGGGATCGTAAATCGGGTAGAAAGTCCCGTAGCCCCTCAGGTAAGGACCGCCGTCCTGGCTGAAACTGAACACCTCGGAGGCAAGGTTCAGCTTTTCAATGGGAGAAAATTCAAGTCCCAGACCGACGCTGTTCTCGATAACGCCTCCGCGCAACGTGAGGGGACCGTATTCCCGGGCGAGCTGTGCGGAAATTTTCAGATCATCATCGTCATCGTCATCTGAGCCGGAATCGCTCATCCCGGCCATGGAACTGACCAGTCCCACGCTGTAGTATTTGCCCTTGTCCGCATATGCAAGCCGAACATCCGCATGGTTTTTCGTGCCCTGATCGATGGTCATGTACTCGGACCTGAATCCCACCTGAACATCCATGCCCAGGGCCGAATCAATGAATTCATCCACCCCGGTAACCACTTTGTCTATCTTGACATAAAGGTCGTCTTCGTTGACCAGTTTTCCCAGATTGCCTTCGCCCCGTTCTATTTTTGAGGTTACGTTCTTTATATTCTCCAGACTCTCATTCAGATTCTCGATACTCGCCTGCAGAGATACCATGGTATCTGCGATTCGTCCATCCTGCTGAGCAAGCAGACGGTCTACCCTTTCGGTAATTCCCGCGGTATGCCGCAGAATCGACGAAAGGTCCTGAAGGTCCGAGACGCTGTTGCCTTCCAGTCTTTCAGTGACTACTGCGATATTCTCCAGGGACTCCTGCAGCAATGCCAGGTTGACCTCCACCATACGGCTGGTATTGGCCACGGTATCCCGGGAAATGGTCAAAATATCCCCTATCGCCTCATACCCCCCCTTCTCGTCCATAAGGGAGTTGAGTTTCTCCATAAAGGACCTCATCTCTTTGGCCAGTTCATCTATCGAACCAAAGGCCTGTTCCATCCCGGAGCTGCTGACAACGTTCTGAATAACACCCCCGTGCGGTATGGGAACCGACTGGGGGGTACCCGGATCCAGAGCCACTATGGCGTTTCCCAGCATGGACTGGGTCTGCTTGCGTATAACAGCGTCGCGGTACACCGGAACGATCGAGGAAAGCTCCATCATCAGGCGGGCCTGCCCCTGTTCAAGATCGATTTCCCGTATCCGGCCCACATCGACACCCGCAACCCAGACCTGGGTGCCCGGCCGAAGCCCGGAGGCGTCTTTGATATAGGCCTGTACCTGATAGGTTGAAGGGGCATCAAGACTGTCGGCGGTCTGCACCACGTAGTAGATACTCCCCGCACCTGTAATCAGAACAAAAAGCCCGATTTTTACCAACCTATTCATTCTCTTCTCCCTTTGCAGCCTCCGAGTCCTCAGAGCCAAAGGAAAACTCGAAAAATCGCTGTAAGACCGGGTGGTCCACACAACGCATGGATTCCGGTTCCCCCTGGGCCAGTACCCTGCCTTCGTGTAAGAACGCGATCTTGTCGGCCATACCGAAACTCCCTGCAATATCGTGGGTAATTACTATGCACGTCATGCCAAGCTCGCGATTAACCCGCTCGATCAGTTTATGTACATTATCACTGAGTATCGGATCAAGACCGGTGGTCGGCTCGTCAAAGAGCATGATCTCCGGCTCCGAAGCCAGGGAACGCGCCAGGCCGACCCGCTTTCGCATACCTCCGGAAAGCTCACCGGGCATCTTTGATTCTATCCCCGGAAGCTGGACCCATTCAAGAAGCTCGCTGACACGCCTTCTTATCTTCAGCTTGTCCCTGATATTGAGTACCTCCACCAGGGGGAAAGCGATATTCTCGCCCACATTCATGGAATCGAAAAGGGCCGCATCCTGAAACAGGTATCCCAGACGACGACGGATTTTCCTCTTTTCGTCCGGGGACATGCCCACCACATCCTGACCGTCGATGAGGATTTCACCCTCATCCGGATCAAGAATCCCGATCAGGTTCTTCATCAGAACGCTTTTGCCGGTGCCGCTCTGTCCGAATATGGCGGTTATTCTTTTCCTGGGAAAGGTAACATCCACCCCGTCGAGAACGACCTGCCCCTTGAAGGCTTTTTTGAGACCCCGTACCTCCAGGATCGTATCTTCGTTTTTCATGGAAGCACCTGCAGCAGAATGGTTGCCATAAGGTAGTCGGCAAGCAGTATGCTCACCGAAGATACCACCACCGACCTGGTCGCGGTATCTCCCACCGCTTTTGCCCCTCCGCTTACGTGGTAACCGAAAAAGCAGGAGATGATACTGACCATAAATCCCATGACCGTGGCCTTGATAAGTCCTGCAAGAATATCCTGGGGGTCCACCAGTTCAAAGAGGTAGTGCTGAAAGGCGGCGCTGTCGACGCCCCGGAAAAATACGGAGACGATATAACTGCCCGCGACACCTACAACATTCGCCATGGCTGTCAGTATGGGAAAAGCCACCGTACAGGCCCACACCCGGGGGACGACCAGGTATTGTATCGGACTGACGGACATGGTTTCCATGGCATCGATCTGTTCGCTTATGCGCATTGTCCCCAGTTCCGCGGTAATGGCGGAGCCGTTTTTGCCGATCAGCATCAGGGTCGTCATAATGGGAGCCAGTTCCCGGGCAAGGGTTATGCCGACTCCCGCACCGGCAAAGGCATCGGAGTTGTAGAATGCGAGTACGTTGATCATCTGAAGGGACATGATCATCCCCGTTGCCATACCGGAAAGCAGAATTATGGGTATTGAACCGACACCGATATGATCCAGATGATGTACAAACAGTCCGGGCCTCAAGGGCCGGCGAAAACTCCAGCGCAGCACGTCAATCACGAACAGAGTGAAACGTCCGAGTTCTTCGAGAAGTTGTACTGTTTTTAACTCAGAAAACATTTTCTTCATGGTGCGCACCAACAGCTATCCATCTTTTAACACGTTGCAATGAGAAAATCTATAATCCACGTATAAACTATAGATAAACAGACAGTTTTTGTGCAGCTCCAAAAACTGCTCTTTTTTCTTTGCAGAAGGACGGAGGATGTGCAATACTCTATCTGTACGTACAGAACGGGAGGCTTATGTCAGCACGCCGGCACAGTATTGCGGATAATTTTGACCGCAACACACGCAGACCCGGCTTTTCGGGAAAAAGAGCGGGACGCCTCAGCGAGCATCGCGCAGTATGGGCACCGGGGGTAAAAAACAGGACCCAGGCGGCCCTCTACATCAATAAGCGCATAGAGGAACACGCCCTGGCCCTTGACGCCGGAAAGGTCCTGGATCTGGGCTGCGGAACAGGCGCGACACTGATCGACCTGGCAAAGGCCCGGGATGCCCGCTACTCGGGTCTTACCCTCAGCAGGACCCGAAAACAGGCGGCGGACGAGCATATACTCAGGCAGGGACTCCAGGAAAAAATCCGTATATTCGAGGGCGACTTCCGGGATCCCAAGGTTTTTCGTCTTTTTCCTGACCATGACCTCATGTACGCAGTTGAGAGCACCTCCGGTCTCCCGGAAGAGGCGGACATCGCCCCGCTGGTCGCGGAAAGCCTTGTTCCCGGCAGAAGAATGATTCTCTGCGACTACATGCTGAAGGACGGGGAAAAGAGCCTCCCTCCAAAGGACAGGAGCCTCCTGAGGACGCTCAGGGAATACGGATACGCACCGGGGATCCGTTCCGCCCGGGACTGGATCGGCAGCTTTGAGGACGCGGGCCTCGAAACAATCGCTGCAGAGGATTTTACCGGATGGCTCAGGGTGTCACCCTTCTTATCCGTTACAGCCGGGGCGGTCTCACTGTTTGCCGGAAAAATCCGACTGTTCAGGGCGGAAACGCTGGCAGGTAAAACCGCTCTCTCTTCCATGCTCAGGCGCGGAAGCATGCAGTACCGTTTTCTCGTTTTCCAGAAAAGCAGAGAATCCGCCTAGTCCGGCAGGGTCTGAAAAGTAGGCTCCTTCATGATATTCTCCCGGCTCTTCATCAGGTGGGAGTCTATTACATCCAGGGCCTCGGAAGAGTGGGCTTTCAGGTACTCCACAAGCCTGCGGTGTTCCTCGTAGGTCGCCGAAGCGCCGTGACAGACTCCGCAACCGTAACTGAAGCTCATGCTCAGATGGATATTTACTATGGTATAGAACTGACGCACATAGTCATTGCGGGAAAGATTGCATAACTCCCTGTGAAACTCCCGGTCAAGATCAATGTACTCCTGAAGATGGTCCGCAGCTCCCCCGCTGATATCCTCGGCGGCAATGGATTCCATACGGGCGAGTAAGGAATCCAGAAGGCTGAGTTCGTTCAAACGGACATGGCGGTGAACCAGCTCCACCGCAAAATGCTCAATCATGCGCCGGGCATCTATGGCATCAAGAACATCCTGCTTGGTGGGAGTCCTGATAAGGCAGGTACTCCGGGGATTTACAACCACGACCCGGTCCTGTTCAAGACGCTTGATGGCATCCCGGATCGGCATGCTGCTGACCTGCAGACGCGACGCGATCTCCTTGATATTCAGACGGTCACCGAATTTCAGTTCTCCGGTGATAATTTTATTCGTTAAATACGCATATACCTGATCACTCAGGCTTGTACCGTTGGCAATGGAAAACCTGGGAGGATCTACAACCTGTTGCTCGCTCATATATTTCTCTCCTCAAGCATATCAGAAAAAGGGTGTCTTTACAAGCAAGCAGCCTGATATCTGATATATTTGATTAAAAACGCTTAAAGCCTTTGCTGTTATATCACCGTAATTTTTATGCGTATCTACCCATAATATCATCTGAAAACAGGAATAGTTACAGTTTAACCCCGGATTTCTTATTGACAGCTCCTGATATGGGGTGTAAGGTTAACATATCATCTGATATATCAGATAGGAGGATATTATGAAACACACTGCAAGAACAGTCGTATGTCTGCTGGCAGTACTGCTGCTGGTTTCGGCACTGCCTCTCTTTGCCGGAGGGGAAGGAGAAGAGGGAGGACAGAAGAAATATGTCCTGCGCTTCAACCATGTACTCACCGAAAAAGACCCCTACCACCAGGCCTACCTGGAGTGGGCGGACGCCGTAGCCAAAAGAACCGACGGAAATCTGACCATCGAAGTATTCCACAGCTCCCAGCTGGGTGTGGAAGAGGACATCATCGAACAGATCCGTCAGGGAGCGAACGTGGGTCAGAACACCGACTCGGCACGCCTGGGTAACTACGTTCCCGATATCGCCGTCATGAATGGCCCCTACTTTGCCGATACCCTGGAAGAGGTACAGACCCTCAACACCCTGGCCACCGTTGACGGATGGAAGAAGCAGCTGGAGGAGCAGTACGGAATCAAGGTTCTTTCCTTTTCATGGGTTCAGGGCTTCCGGAACATGCTCACCAACAAGCCGATCTATTCTCCCGCGGACATGAAGGGACTTCTGATCCGTTCCCCCAATGCTCCCATCTGGATGGAGTCCATCCGCTCCCTGGGTGCAACTCCTGTTGCCCTTAACTACGGAGAGGTATACAGTGGTGTTCAGACCAAGGTAGTTGACGGTGCCGGCAACGTGTACCCCGCGACCTACAGCACCCGGATGTACGAGGTACTGGACTACCTGAGCGAAACCCAGCACATCATGCTTATCAACTTCGCCATCTGCAGCGCCGACTGGTTCAACAATCTTCCCGCAGAGTACCAGACCATTCTGGAGGAAGAGTGCGAAAACGCCGGGCTCCGGGTTTCCAGACGCATCATGGGAGAACTTGCCGACGATGCCAAGGTTAAACTTCAGGAAGAGGGCATGACCATCATTCCCCATTCCGAGATCGACATCGCAGCCTTCAAGAAGAACTCCATCGCGGCCTACGAAGCCCTTGGCCTGCTGGATGTACGGAACCAGATCTTCAAGGAAATGGGAAAGTAAACGTATCGTAAGGAGGTCCTACAATGAGGCAGTCTTCATCCGACAACAACATGAATCGCTTAAAGTATCTATCCAAAAAGATCGAGGACGGAGAATCTGTGGTGGCGGGCGTCTGCCTCATTGCTTCGACCTCCCTTATCTTTCTGGCGGCGGTTGTACGGTCGTTCTCGCGGCCCATCAACTGGTCGCTGGATATATCCCTTTTTCTGTTTTCCTGGGCCGTATTTTTCAGTGCCGACGTGGCTTACCGGGACAACAAGCTGGTCAACCTTGATTTCTTTCAGGCCAGACTCTCTGACAACATGCGGCGCATCCTGTCGCTGGTCATCCATCTGATCATCCTTGTATTCCTGCTGGCCCTGGTCTACTACGGAATCATCCTGGCCTATAAAACCCGGGAACGGGCGTTTCAGGGAATTCCCAACTTCAGCTACTCCTATATAACCATGAGTCTTCCCGTGGGGGCATTGCTTCTGCTTCGTTCCACGGTGGAGAAGATTATTACACTCTTTCGTAAAGACGGGGGTCAGTGATGCTTGTAGTAGCCGTCGTATTTCTGTTTTTCCTGGCCATCGGCATGCCCGTGGCCTTTGCCATCGGCATTTCCGGGGTCATGTTCTTTCTGCAGCACCCGGAACTCCCCTTTACCATGATTGCCCAGCTCCCGGTATCCCAGACCCAGACCGTGCCCATGCTGGCAATCCCGCTTTTCATATTTGCCGGGAACCTGATGAATGCCACCGGAATCACCTCCAGGCTCGTGAAACTCTCCACCCTGCTTACCGGACATATGAAGGGCGGCCTGGCCCAGGTGAGTGTCGTTTTGAGTACCCTGATGGGGGGAGTCTCCGGATCGGCCACTGCCGACGCGGCCATGGAAGCCCGTATACTCGGTCCAGGCATGCTCAAGCGGGGATACTCCAAGGGCTATACCGCCAGTGTAATCGGCTTTACATCTCTTATAACCGCGACCATTCCCCCGGGAATCGGCATAATCATATACGGTACCGTAGGAGAGGTATCCATCGGCCGCCTCTTTGCTGCGGGACTCATGGTGGGATTCCTGATGATGGTCGTAATGATGGGAACAGTCGCGGTAACAGCAAGAATCCGTAAATGGAAGCCCGAGAGGGAAAAAAAGGCAAGCATCAGGGAGATATTCGAGTCCCTGGCCGATACGATCTGGGCCCTCGTATTCCCTATCCTGCTCCTCGTGGGTATCCGCTTCGGACTTTTTACACCTTCGGAGGTCGGCGCCTTCGCCTGCGTATACGCGGTTCTGGTGGGAGTTTTCGTCTACAAGGAATTTACCTGGGAACGCCTCAAGGAGACCATGCATCACACCATTCGCGACATCGGTGCCATAATGTTTATCATCTCCCTGTCGGGGATCTTCGGCTACGGCATCCCCATAGACCGGGTTCCGCAGATGCTGACCAGGTTCATCTCCGGCGTATCCCTGAACCCCTCGGTGGTACTCCTCATGATAATCGGTTTCCTGATTATCGTCGGAATGATAATGGAAGGCTCCGTGGCCATTCTGCTTTTGACGCCCATTCTTCTGCCCATGGTGGAGGAACTCGGTGTCGATCCGGTTCACTTCGGACTGATCATGTGCTCGGTTATAACCATGGGACTTCTTACCCCGCCCATCGGTATATCCATGTACACGGTCTGCTCCATTCTGGAGTGCCCCACAAAGGAGTATCTGCGGGAGTTCATGGTCTTCCTGGTGGCCTTCGTAATCTACATTGTGATTCTCGTCTTTTTACCTGATGTGGTACTTTTTGTACCAAGGATACTGTATGGCAGCTGATACAATTGCCGAAGCAAAATTGCTGGCAGAAAAGATTACAATCGTTACCGGCGCGGCCCGCGGAATCGGGGCCGCCATTGCCAGACGCTTTGCCGCCGCCGGATCGCTGGTTATTGCAGTCGACCTGGAAGAGCCCTCTGAGCTTGTCTTTTCCATCGAAGCGGAAGGGGGACAGGCGGTTCCCGTGGCCCTGGATGTAACGGACCATGGTATGGTGGAACGTACCATTCAGCAGCTCGCCGCGGAGTACGCCCCCTGTGACATACTGGTGAACAATGCCGGTATCATCGCCAGGGAGACCATAGAAAACCTGAGCCACGAGAAGTGGCTTTCAGTAATGGATGTAAACCTCAACGGGGCCTTCAATATGTGCAAGGCGGTTGTTCCCTACATGCAGGAGCGTAAATCAGGATCCATCCTGAACATCACCTCCATTGCCGGTAAAATGGGCGACATCACCGCCTCCCCGGCCTACGGAACCTCCAAGGGAGCGGTCAATACCCTTACCCGCTCTCTGGCCCGCCAGCTGGCGGAATACTCCATAACGGTCAACGCCGTTGCTCCCCATGCGGTGGAAACGGACATGAGCGCGGAATGGTCACAGGAAAAGCGCAGAGCGGTTATAGAGTCCATCCCCTTGAAGCGTCTCGCCCGGCCGGAGGAGATTGCCGACGCGGCCCTTTTCCTCGTCTCCCCCGGCGCCCGTTTTATTACCGGAGAGGTACTCAACGTCAACGGCGGAGCATTGATGGATTGAATCCTTCACAGTACGCCGAGCTTCGGGAGCCATTCCTTAAGTCCCTGCATGATCATCTCCACCGCGAAGGTCCCAATAACGATGGAGGTGATCCTGCCGGCGATTTCCGTATAGCGCTCGATGAGTTTTTCGTTCTTCGGCCGGACATAGTCGTGAACAATTCTCAAGAGCATCATGACCCCTATGCAGATGACCATGGCGACTATTATGGCCAGCACCGCGAGCACGCTCTGCAGTCGCTGTCCGGCAAGAACGCTGATGCTGATGGTTCCCGGTCCTATCATGATGGGCATGGCGATGGCCCCGGCGATATATTCCGATTCGCCCCTGAGGCCTTCAATGGCGGAGTTGCCGTGAAACACGAACTGGATACCGATTAAAAGAAAGATGACCCCGCCGAATATCTGAAACGAGGCAAAATCGGCCTGAAGGAACCTGGCGAAAATGGCATCTCCCAGAACGGCGAAAATACTGAACACAACGGTGGAAATCAGTCCCGCCCGGACAAGAACGGACAGAAACCTGGGCCGGGACAGCTTGTTTATTACATCCACCAGATAGACAATTACAAGAAAGGGGTTCAGGAGAATCAGGATTAAAAGAGTTGTCTGGATAAAGGTATGCATACCGGATCAGTGTAGCAATCCCCGGATAAGATGTTAAGGGAAGGGCGTTATTTTCCCCTTCTTCGCTTGACCAAGGGAAAAGGGGCATGCTGTAATATTTAAAACTTTCATTTTAGGATACAAACATGGCGAATTACCGTTATTTTCTGTCAATTCAGACCCTGCTGCCCGACAATTATCGCAATAACCGGGATTTTATCGACAACATGAAGACCCTGCAGGAAGAAGGTTTCGACGGAGTGGAACTGAATATCCGGGATCCCTTCAGTATCGATCCGGCGGACCTGAAGAGTTTTCTGGGCGATTTCGGCCTGCAGCTCGCCATGTTCGCCTCCGGGGCAACAGCCAAGGGGATGGGACTGTCTCTGGCCTCAACAGATGATAAACAACGCAGCGAGTCGGTCAGGCAGAGCATAGCCTTCCTCGAGTTCGCCTCCCGGTTCGGTGCCGGGGTTATAGCCGGCTTCCTGAAAGGGCCCCTGGAGCACAGGAGCCCGGAAAACAGGGAACAGCTTCGTCAGTCGGTCAGTGAGCTCGCTCCCCATGCCCTGCGCCTCAAGACCCCTCTTCTGCTTGAGGCCATCAACCGCTTTGAATCACCTTTAGGAAACTCCCTGGATGACACCTTCGACCTGATCGGAAAAGCGGCGAACCCCTACACCTGGATTCTTCCGGATACCTGGCACATGAACATCGAAGAGACCAGCATGGCCGGAGCCATGATGAAGCACCGGGAACATTTCGGGTCCTTCCATCTGTCGGAGAATAACCGCTTCTTTCCCGGATACGGTGCCCTGGATTTCAAGCAGATCATCGAAGTCCTGGACGCCTGCGGCTATACCGGGAAACTGGCAATCGAAGGTAATATAAAAAAGAGCTTCCGGGAGGACGTACAGCATTCCATGCGCTTCCTGAAGCCACTGCTGGAAAAATAGAAAAGCTTTAAAGGAGTATACATGAAGGTTCTTGTTATCGGTGGAACCGGCGTTATAAGCCGGGAACTGGTCCGCCAGCTTGCAGAGGGAGGAATGGAGACCACCATCGTCAACCGCGGACAGCGGAGCGTGGTTCTTCCCCGGGGCGTGGAAACACTGCAGATGGACAGAAACAACAAGGAGGGCTTTGCGAAGCTCTTTGAAAACAAAAGGTATGACGCGGTCATCGACATGGTAGCCTTTGAGGAGGAGGAAGCCCGACAGACCGTCGATGTATTCCGGGACAAAACCGACCAGATCATGATTGTCTCCTCCGTGGCGGCCTACGAACGGCCCATCCGACCCGTACCGACCAGGGAAGACCAGGTCAGCCTGTGGAAGACCGACACAGGCTACACCTACGGCTACAAGAAAGCGGTGCTGGAACGCTATCTGAACACCGAAAGCGAAGCCGGGGTTCCCATTACCATTATCCGACCCTCCCTGACCTTCGGCGACGGGGCCCGCAACGTAGGTGCCCTGCGGCAGAACATGGGCATCATCGAAAGAATCCGTCAGGGAAAGCCCCTTGTAATGTTCGGCGACGGTATTCACCCCTGGAGTTTTACCTTTACCCCCGATCTGGCGCGCATGATGATCCGCCTGCTGGGAAACAGCAGGGCCATCGGCGAAGCCTTTCACCTGGTGAGCCAGGAACAGAACAACTGGCTGGACCTTTACTACGGCTTTGGAAAACTCGTCGACAGGGAACCGGAACTCGTTCACATCCCCTCTCCGGTACTCTACCGGCAGAATCCCGCCCTTTTCGGGCATATCTATTTTGAGAAGTCCCACTCCGGCTACTTTTCCAACGAGAAGTACCTCGATGCCACGGGGGATGATTTTACCGGCATGAGCCTGGATGAGGGACTGGCTCAGCTGAAGGATTCCTGGGAACGGGACGGCCTCACGGTGGACCCCGAACTGGACGCCCTGGAAGACAGCATGATAGAGGCGGTCAGCCGGGGATACGAGGCCCTGAACGCTTTATAGGAAGGTAAAAGGGTACATCAGTCTGAATCTCCAGGGGGAATTGCCATCCGACCGCCCCCTGGAGTACATTAAACATATATGTGGAATGTAATTCTCAGCCAGGAACTGACCCTTCCGGTCATTGCCGTTCGCCTCGTTCTCAGTTTTATCGCCGGAGGCATAATCGGTGCGGAAAGGGAGCGGCGCACCACCCCCGCCGGCCTTCGTACCCATATACTCATCTGTACCGGGGCGACCCTTCTGATGCTTGTCTCCATCCATATCGGCTCGGGGAGCGGAGACCCGGGACGAATCGCAGCCCAGGTTGTCTCCGGAATAGGTTTTCTGGGGGCCGGGGCCATCATGCGCTTTGGCGCGACGGTACAGGGGCTGACCAGCGCCGCCTCAATCTGGGCCATCGCCGCCCTGGGACTCAGCATAGGTGCGGGATACTTCTTTGCCGCCGGAATTTTTACCCTGCTTCTGCTGATAGCCCTGATAATTCTGGACTGGATAGAAAAACGCTACATGCCCCACAGAGCCTTACGGGCAATCTATATCGTGCAGAAAGGACAGAATTTCAATATCGATCCCTATCGAAAAACCCTGGAAAAATACAATATTGAATTGAAACATTTCGAAATCTCCTTCTCCAAGGACAAGATGCAGACCACCCTGAAGCTGGTGGCCAGGGTACCTCTGAACCTGAATCTCGCCGCAATGGCGGAGGAGATAAGCGCCAGGAAGCGGCTTATTAAATTCCGTATTAATCAGGATCTCTGATTTCCTTGAAATTTTAATCCATAAAACGACATAAACAAATGCTTTGTACTTTTTCTTTCATGCCAAAATAGTAGGATCATAATAACTGAGCTTTTTTCACATTAAGTGAAAACATATTTATAAAAAAGGTTGACAGGTGCAAAAACGTGAAGTAGCATGGATCTGGATATTGGATCCAATATCCAGAAAATCAACCGTTACAAAGGAGTAAGCGTATGTTGAAAAGAATTTTAAAGTTAGCAATGGTGTCCTTGTGCCTGTTCCTCATAACAGGAATCCCTCTCCTTGCTGAAGGTCAAAAGGATGGGGCAGATGAAAAACCGATTACCCTTAAGTTAGGGCATGTAGCACCTGAATCAGAGCCCTATCATTTAGCAGCAGTAAAATTTGCAGAGCTGGTTGAAGAGCGTACTGACGGAATGGTCAAGATTAATATCTTTCCTAACAGCCAGTTGGGTGCTCAGAGAGATATGATCGAAGGACTGCAGATGGGAACCGTAGATATTACTCTTACCACTTCAGCGGTCCTGGCAAACTTTGTCCCGACATCTCAGGTCATCGAGCTGCCTTTTATGTTCAGAAGCCGTGATCATGTCTACTCCGTAGTCGATGGCCCATTGGCAAAGGAGATCTATAAAGGGGCTGAGGATCAGGGTCTTAAAGTGATCAGCACATGGGAGAATGGTTTCCGCAATATTACAAATAACGTTCGGCCTGTAAGTACACCTTCTGATATGGATGGAATCAAGATACGAGTTATGGAAAACCAGATGTACATCGATATGTTCAACGCCCTTGGAGCAAATCCTGTTCCCATCGCTCGTAGTGAACTCTTCACAGCCCTTCAGCAGGGTACAGTTGACGCTCAGGAAAACCCGATGGGACAAATCTACTCCTCCAGGTTCTATGAGGTACAGGATTATGTAACCCTGAGTCGGCATACCTATTCACCTGAAGTCGTTGTTTTCAGTCTGAAGAATTGGAATAAAATTCCTTCAGAATACCAGTCGATCATCCTGAAGGCTGCCGAGGAAGCCCGGGATTACTGTCGGAAAATGAAGATCGAAAAAGATGACGAATTTATCGAAGGAGTAAAAAAGGAAGGTATGCAGGTTACTGAATTAACTCCTGAGCAGGTTTCAATGTTCCAGGACAAAATGAAACCCGTATGGACCAAGTATTACAAAGTGATCGGCGAGGACCTCATTCAGAAGGTTTATAATTACCGGTAATCTATAGTACACCAAAATGAAAAAGGGACGATCGTCTTCGTCCCTTTTTCTATAAAAGGAGATGCAGTACATGCATAAGTTTAAGAATTTTGTAGATACTGTGGATAGAGTTGCTACCTGGCTGACATACCTGACGGTGACAGTAATGGTGGGCATGGTAGCCATGCAAGTCTTCACCCGCTATTTATTACATAATTCATTCAGTTTTACAGAAGAGCTTGCCCGATACATGTTTATTTGGTCCGTTGCTCTTGGCTCTGCCTTGGCATTGAAAGAAAGAAAACATGTTGCTGTAACTGTAGTTGTCAGCATGTTTCCCAGTAAAATCGAGAGGATAGTCCGATCCATGGCGGATGCCCTGGCCGTCATCTTCTTCATTTTGCTTCTTGTCTTCGGGATTGTCATGGTATTCAACACCCGCATGCAGACAACGCCTGGATTGGGAATAAGTATTGCATTTGTCTATCTGGCTATTCCTGTCTCTGCAGTTATTTTAATTATCGACGGTATATACAACGCGTTAATTGATTTTGCAGGAGAGGAGAAGACATCCAGCGAGGGGGAAGAATAATGATAGCATTGACACTATTCTCAACATTACTGATTTTTCTTTTACTTCGAGTACCTATTGCAGCCGCATTGGGGCTTTCTACTGCGTTAGCAGTACTTCAGGCAGACTTGCCTTTGACGCTGATCGTTCAAAGGATGGTTGTTTCCAATGATTCATTTCCACTCATGGCAATACCGTTCTTTATTCTCGCAGGAAATGTAATGACCTATGGAGGTGTATCCCGCAGGATTGTAGCCTTTGCGGACACCCTTGTAGGCTGGATGACAGGAGGATTAGGTCTCGTTGCAACCGTTTCAGGTGTATTTTTCTCCGCCATATCGGGTTCCTCAGCTGCTACAACTGCTGCCGTTGGCTCGGTTCTGTTTCCGGAAATGGAGAAGAGAGGGTATGACCGATCATTCTCAGCCGCAATAGTCGCGGCTGCCGGGGAAACAGGGATTATTATTCCTCCCAGCGTAGTCATGGTTGTATATGGAGTTATTGCCGGTGTGTCTATTGGAGACATGTTTCTCGGAGGTTTCGGGCCTGGCTTACTGATGGGTTTCTCGATGACAGTTCTAATTTACGTTCTATCCCGTAAAAAAGGACTGCAGAGTACATCGAAATTCGTCGGGTTCAAACAAGTTATAAAGTCTTTTTCAAGTGCAATCTGGGGATTGATGATGCCCGTAATAATCCTGGGAGGAATCTACGGCGGTATCTTTACTCCAACAGAAGCGGCTGTTGTAGCTGTACTATGGGGCATTTTTGTAGGATTTTTTATCTATAAAGATTTAAAAGCTGCAGATTTGCCTAAGATCCTGAGAAAATCGGCAATCGGAGCCGCAGTAATTATGTTCATAATGAATGCTGCGGGACTGTTCAGCTGGATTATCACCAGCGAACAGATTCCACACAAACTGGCACAATCATTTGTAGCAATATCTGGTGGCAGCGAAATAATCTTTCTCATGTTAATAAATGTTTTACTGCTCATTACCGGTACAATGATCAATGCCTCAGCGGCTATCACAATCCTGGCGCCCATTCTGGTTCCTGTTGCGATGACTTTCAATATAGATCTCGTGTTCTTTGGTGTATTGATGGTTGTCAACATGGCGATCGGATGCATCACCCCGCCTGTCGGTGTCGATCTGTTCGTTGCAACAACTATATCCGGAGTACCTATAGAAAAAATCGCTAAAGCGATTTTCCCATTCCTGGTTGTTTTGATTGTCGATTTGATTCTTATCACATATGTGCAGGATATCATTATGTGGCTGCCAAACATGTTCGGTGGCTGAACAATTTTCTTTATGCTTATTAAGGAGTGAATATGTTCGACAAAGAAAAGTTTACAGAAATTGTAAGCAATTTCGTTACCATGTCGGGGAAAATACTACCCGATGATGTTACACAAAAGCTGGAAGAGCTAAAAAACGCCGAAACAGGTGAACTGGCCAAAACAGTATATAAATGTTACTTCGACAATCAGGAACTAGCACGTAAGCTATCCAGGCCCAGTTGTCAGGATACCGGGGTTATAAATTTCTATGTGAATGCAGGCGAGCATTTTCCCGCTTTAGGCCAGATTAACGATTGCCTGAAAGAAGCAGTCAGACGTTCGACAGCCGAAGCGCCCCTTCGCCACAATACGGTAGCAATCTTCGATGAAAAAAATGAAGGTACCAATGTCGGCGAGCGTGCTCCGTATATCCACTGGGAGATTGTTCCCGATAGCGATAAAATCGAAATAAAACCCTACATGTCCGGCGGCGGTTGCAGCCTGCCGGGAAGAGCGATCACCTTGATGCCCTCCGCAGGCTACGAGGCTATTGTGCAGTATGTCTTCGATACAATCGTTGATTGGGGAATCAACGCATGTCCTCCTCTTCTGGTCGGCATTGGAATAGCGGGATCAGTTGAAAATGCTGCAGTTCTGTCAAAAAAAGCCCTGTTGAGGCCAATCGACGAACGTCATCCTAATCCAAAGGGTGCCCAAATGGAAAAGGACCTGGAAAAAGGCCTGAACGAACTCGGATTAGGGCCGCAGGGAATATCAGGGAGATCCACCGTAATGGGAGTCCATATTGAAACTGCAGCGCGTCATCCGTCCACTATTTCAGTGGCTATCAATGTTGGATGCTGGTCCCATCGTTGGGGAGATATCATCATTGATAAGGATATGAATTATGAAATCATCTCTCATAAGGGGGCTAAAATATGAAGAAGATCCTGTCAACACCTGTTTCGGCCGAAGACCTCAAGGATATCAAGATAGGCGATATAATATATCTGAACGGAACGGTAGTAACATGCCGGGACGTTGCCCATCGCCGTCTGATTGAATACGGAAGAGAACTGCCGGTTGATCTTAAGGGCGGGTGCATTTTTCATGCAGGACCGATCGTGAGAAAAAAAGGCGACGGAAAGTTCGAAATGGTTTCCATCGGCCCGACAACCAGCATGAGGATGGAAAAATTCGAAAAGGAATTCATCAAGGAGACCGGCGTAAAGGTTATCGTCGGTAAAGGCGGAATGGCCGAAAAAACTGCAGAAGGATGCCGGGAATACAAAGCCATCCACTGCGTTATACCTGCAGGCTGCGCTGTTATGGCTGCAGTGGAATTTGAAGAGATTATCGGAGCCGAATGGACAGACCTGGGCATGCCGGAGACACTGTGGATAAGCAGAGTAAAGGAATTCGGCCCATTGATTGTTTCTATCGACGCCGAAGGAAATAATCTTTTTGAAAAAAACAAGAAAGTATTCAACAAGAGAAAAGAACAGCAGGTTAAAGAGATTTCTGAAAAAGTCAGGTTCATAAAATAAGCCCTCGGCCGTGCTTCCAACGAATGAAGCACGGCAAATTTATCTTTATTCTATGTAACATGTATGATATATTCCATCTCAGGAATAAGATATGCTTAAACAGATTATAGTATTACCCATACGTGAAAGAGTAGCTTCGGAGTTAAGAAATGCCATTTTCTCCGGGAAGTTCGGTCCCGGATACGAATTACGACAGGATTATCTAGCCAAGAAGTTCGGAGTCTCCCGTATGCCTGTTCGGGAGGCTTTACATATTCTCTCCGGTGAAGGGATTGTGGAACTCAGGACAAACAAGGGAGCAATTGTAAAAGAAATCTCCAAGGACTTTGTCAGGGAACACTTTGAACTAAGATTAATACTGGAGTGCGAGGCAATCGCAAAAGCATGCATTCATGTTAAGGATATCTCCGAACTGGAATATATCCACGCCCAGCAGAAACAAGCAATCGATGCATTGGATGTGGAAGAAATCAGCATGTGTAACCAGGCATTTCATATGTTTATATGGAAAAACGCGAATAATAAGAAAATGGAAATGATGCTGGAAAACCTTTGGAATGGATTATCAACCGGGATAGTGGTCGCACCCCGCATACATGCAACAGAATCCTACCAGGAACATAGTCAAATGATTGATGCTATAAAAGACAGAAATCCGGAACTGGCTCGGGATATCATGAAAAAACATATAACGCGCAGCATGGGAAATATGCTGATGGGGATATCCGATCATAAAAACAGCTTAGAAGATTAAATATTTTTTAACCTGAAATAATAGAGGTCATCATGTTGTACATGATGACCTCTAAAACTGTCAGCCCGATATTTATTATATCCTGATTAACTCAAGGCTTTACGCAGGGTTTCAAGCCGTTTATTCCGGTCCTTCACAAAGCGCTCTATGCCGTCGGCTATATGGTCGGGAGAAAGATGGGCCTCCTCCAGGACCTCGTCTATACTGCCTCCGGTACGCCAGTTGTTGTCCCAATCGGGACTCAGGGCGTACTCCTCGGAGAACTTGTTGAAGAGCCAGGGCAGCATAAGCGTGCGGGACGAGGTGGTAACCACGGTGGAATTCTGCTGGTCCGCGGGACTCAGAATGGAGTTTTTATAGGCCTCATCCTGCATCTCGAAGAGCTCGGCGCTGGCGGATACAACGATCTTGACGTTCAGCCCCCGCCTGTCCAGTTCCGGCAGAGCCTTGATCATGTTGCTCACTGCGCCGGTCCCCTGTACGATGATCGTACCCCCCTTATCCTCTCCGGGCTTGTAGTCCCGCATAAGGTAGGCGCCTCTGGCGGCCTCGTAGTGGTGGGCCATGCCGATGGCCTTACGGTCGGGAATCTCGATATTCGGCCGGGTCAGGTGCAGGGCAATAATGGGAACATCCTGACTGAAAGCCGCCGCAAGAAGTACCGGTACGTCGTTGTATTCCCAGGGATGCAGATTGATCACCTTGCCTTTGGGGAAGAACTGGGTAACCCCGGGGGAGAATACGCCGAAGTGGGTACGGCTGTCCTCGGCGGTTTCCGGTCCCGAGTGGCCGGCAATCCAGAGCACCTTGCCGGTTTTATACTCACAATCCTGGGCCAGCTGGCTGAAGAGCCGGAAAGGGCCGTAGAGCAGGTACGAAAAACTTCCGTAGGTGGAGGTTGCCCCCCAGAAGCCTTCGAACTCCTTCTCGGGTTCCTTCGCCATATTGACGGAAGCGAGCCCCGCCAGAATACCGGCATTGGAAAACTCGGTGATCTCCTGGGGCAGCATTATACCGTCTTCCGTGCCGACCCTCTCGTACCAGCCGTAGCCTTTGGTGTCGCCGTAATCCGAGGCAAAGCCGGAGATATTGGTGGAACCCGATAAATCCGCGGAGCTGATAATAAAGAGGGGTCTGTCGTACTCCTTTTTACCGAAGGCATTGGCCCAGGCGCCCCACTGGGCGAGGGCTGCGCGGTTGGAGTTCTTGGTCCCCGGTTTTGCCCACATGTCCTCGGGGTACTTTTTGAAGTCGTAGAGCCGCTTGTCCTTGAAGGGGTTGCCCTTTTTCCCCAGAACAAAGCTTTTCGACACCTCCGGCACGCTGTCGCCGATTTCAACCAGGCGCTCCGCCAGATAGTCAACCAGAGCCGTGTCCGAGGCCAGCACATCCATGACCACCTTAAGGTTGGACCGGAACTCCTCCTTCAACAAGGCGGGGTCGGCAGGGGCTTTTCCGCCCATGTTCACGAAATTGACCCCGTATTTATCGGCGAACTCCTTCTTGACCTGCCAGAAGGCCTCGCTGTTCATGGGATGGGCAGCACCGTGGGATGCATTGTCGTATTTTCCATAGCCCCGGCCTTTGCGGGTTTTGAACCACAGGGCACTGGGGACCCGGTCGGGATTGGGAGAGCTCATCATGGCGGTCATTCCCCTGGCCAGGGATTCCCAGTCGCTGCCGTTTTCGGCACCGAATACCCGCCACCCGTGGGGAGCGAACCAGTCCTCGGGAGTTCCATATACGACATCGCTGGCCTTGTGATCGTCGATACCGTAGTCGTTCCAGTCCACCATGTAGTAGAGGTTATCCAGGGCAAGGCCCCAGGCGGAATTGGCCGTCTCGTGGGTAGCCCCGGGGGTGAGCCCGCCTTCGCCTTCAAAAATAAATACCTTGGCTCCGTCGACCTTTGCCCGCTTCAGGGCTACCGCAATACCCGCCGCCGCGGGGCTGCCATGGCCTGAAGGCCCGGTGTTGAACTTCAGAAAGAGGGTCTTGCCGGAGGCTTCGGCATGGCCGGAAAGTCCTCCCCGGTGACGGAAGCCCAGCAGGTCTTCCCAGGTGAGGATCCTCTCCTGGGGCTGGGTGCTCAGAAAACGTTTGTCCCCGGTTCTTTCATACTTGAGCTTCAAAGCCTCGTTGAAAACCGCCAGGGAGGTATAAATCAGGGGAACTGTATGCCCGGCACCAAGAACAAAACGGTCGGCAAAGCGCTTTCCCGGATCCCGAAGATCCCAGCGCATGGCGCCGCTCAAAGTCGTCATCAGAAAGGCATGGACCTTTGACCGGGAACCACCGGGATGCCCGCTCTGACGATAGTTCAGAATAATATCCAGCAGCTGATCAATAAGGTCCTTTGTCTTTTCCCAATACTGAAAATCACCTTTAATCTTTTCCAATGAATCCATTATGTCTCCTTTCCTTGCTCAGACTTATATTGATGGGTCCCTCGGGACCTCCGGATATTCATGCATGACTGGGGAAATCGTCCCCCATCTGCTTGAGAATGGGCACATAGGCGTCCTGGATGTGCTCCCGCATCATGGAGTCGGCCTCCAGGGGGTCCCCTTTAAGGATGACGTCCACCAGCCGCCTGTGCCAGTCTTTCTGTACCTCCGCCTTCGAGCCCCGCCGCCACTGAACACTGCTCATGAGAAGCCAGAACAGGTTGGCCTGACGCAGGCTTTTGACCAGGGTCTCATGCCCGGTGAGTTTTGCCAAAAGCAGATGGAACTTGTAATGGGTATCGTAGATTATCTGCTGGGTGTCCTCGGTGTAGGGGGTTTCGTCCAGTTTCCTGGCAATCTCGTACAGGCCCTGGGCCTTCTCCCTGGTCAGGGTTATGGCCAGGATACGGGCCGCCTGGCACTCCACGGCCTCCCGGAGCACATACATATCCTTGACCTTCTGGGCCGTCGGAACGGTAACCACGCAGCCCCACTGGGGCCGGTACTCGACCAGGCCTTCCTGCTCCAGCCGTTTCATGGCCTCCAGCACCGGAATCTGACTTGACTGGGTTCTCTCCGCAAGTTTTCTGCGGGGAAGTCTGCTGCCGGGGGGAAACTCCCCGGTGAGAATCATCTTAAGGATGCTGTTGTAAACCCTTTCGGCGGTGGTAATAAAAACAGAACCGTCGCCGGCACTCTTTTCTTCGATCGTATTGGTCATATATGGTATATATGCTATAGCAACAGTATCCAAGAGTCAAGTTTTCTGGAATGAAAATGAAAAGGAATGGCCCGGCCGGGGATTCAACAGGGGCCGCCGGTTGTCCGGAAGAATGGTATCCCGCTTTCTTACAGCCCGTTGAAACCAGGCCCGCACCAGGGCGGCATCTTCGCGCCACAAGTAGAGGTCGGCGAATCCGCTGCGTAAATTATCTGCCAGACGGGGCGGAATAATGTCCCGCTTGACCAGGGAAGGGCTTCCGGCGGAACAGGTGGGAAGAAGCACACCGAAAAGACCTGTGTGCAGGTAGCGATCTGTTTTCATCAGGGAGGCAAAGATCTCCCGGTCGACCTGATCGGATGCAGCCGTCTGGGGACCGACCAGGACAATCGTGGCGACGGCGTTCCGGATGTGGTTATCCTTTACCTCGGCTTCCGGCAAGCCTGCGGTAATCTCGCTGCTGTCGGTACAGCGCAGGCAGTCGCTCCGAATGAGTCGCTGAAACAGCAGCGCATACTCCTGGTCGATCGGTTGGAGATAACAGATGTGAATTCTGAAGGGTGATATCAAAGCTCTCCTCCCCTGAAAACTGGTATATACACCCATTTTTCAGTCGGGAGAAGCAAATCGTCAATTGGCCAGGGGGCTAATGTATGAAAAAGTAGACTTCAAGCTTCCCCTTCGTCGTCCCAGCGGTTATGACGACAGAGATCGATAAGCGCCCAGCGGTTATCCACCCCCATCTTGTCGAAGATGGAGGCCAGGTGTGCCTTGACGGTTGAACGGGAAATCCCCAGCCGCTGGGACAGCTCGACATTGCTTCCGCCGTAGAGGATCAGAGCCCGGAGGACCCGTTTTTCCGCGGCTGTTATTCCCCGGGAATCCAGATCGAAGGGTTCAGCCTCCTTCCGGTACCCCTCCACCTCTTCGGTCAGATCAGCAAGCCTCTCCTGAAACTGCCGGGACTTGCGCTTCTGTTCCCGTTTCAGCCGCCGGATATACGCGGTCTGTCGCCTGGAGAAGGCGACATACTTTTTCAACTCATCGGCATATATAAAAAAGAGCAGAATTCCAACCAGAAGCAGGTACAGCACTGCATTGATGCCCCTGCCGATACTGTAGTCCGGATCGACAGCGGCGGAGGCCAGTATTACCGTAATAAAAATGTAGGCCAGATAGACACCGAGTTTCAGTTTGAAACCCCGTCTGAGGAGGCCATGCTTTAAAGCGATAATGAAGGAGACGGCATAGAGTCCCAGACCGTAGACCGACTCATAATCATCAAAAACGGCGATGGTACCCACCAGAAGAGGAAGAAAGGTCTGGACCCATCTGGCAAAACCGAAACGGAGCCGGGCGGTAAAGAGGATAAGCAGACTGAAAAGGAAGACAAGATAGACCCGGAAATACTGAAGGGCAGCGACAAAACCGGCCCCGGCGGCAATGGAAAGCAGGTTCACCGCCGCCGCCGCAAAGCCGACAGAGGCGAACAGGTAGCCTATCCGCCTCTGAACAGGACTCATACCGACCAGAACCCCCGGATGGATTCCTCAAGGTCCATGATCTCGTCCATTTCCCGGTGAGGATGGGCAAGGATATCGCTGCGAAGCTGTTCCATGATCTCTTCGGCGTTCCAGACTCCCGCAGCTACGGGATTGTACTTCGTGTTATGCATGTCCTTGTCCATGTCACGAAGGTATCCCGCAACCATCTGCAGTTTCAAGAGGTTCATTCCCCGGGTAATAACACCGGGGTCCCCGCCGCAGAACTGCATGATCGGCTGCAGACGGTGCTCCAGGCAGCAGTCATCCTCTTTTGTGTGAAGAAAAAACTCTTTGGTACCCTCCAGCTGGGCGAGGACGTAGATGGAGACATGCTGAATCGAGGTCTGCATGGCATGCTCGCAGCCGGCAAGAAAAGGAAGAGCCCCGATCAGTCTGGCGGTTTTTTTGGCTTCCAGCTTTCTTCTGAACTCCCTGTCCATGTTGAAGGATACGGCCGTGCGTTCCACGATCCAGTGCCAGAGGGCGGCATTGAAGTCCGTACTTTTTTTCATTGTTTCCATTGCGGTCATAAAAATACCTCCGTAATTTTTGTGGGCTCCTCACTATAAAACAAGCGGGTCGACGGAGGTATTGGCCGCCCGGCCAATGTATACAAAAGTAGACATACGGGGGTCAGTGAAAAAGCAGCACATCCACCGGGCTTCCAGCCTTACTGCCCCGGCATCCGGAGTTGAAGAGGGCGCAGCCCTGAGCACCGATCAGCCCGGTAACATGATCGGGACCCTCAATATTCAGCGGTTCGGCAGTAAGCAAGCCATCCGGTCCGGAACCGAGACGCACCGGAACGAGCCTGCTGCAGGTATCGGCACCGCCCCCGGGGGCTTCCGTCAGGGTACAGCGGAGCATAACAGCAGGGTCGCCCCCTCCGTTCAGGCCGTAGAGGAAGGGCCGCACAAAAAGATAAAAATAGAGAAAAGCCGGTACCGCCCCGGAGGGAAAAGAAAAGAGAAAGCCCGCAGATACCCCCTGATCGGACGTTATCCGCCCGAAGAGAAGCCCTTTCCCCCCCTCTATCTCGACACCATCACACAGAAGCTCCCGCCCCGGAGCGGCAAGGAAATCCCGCACCTCGGCGGGATCAGCCCCGGCAACTATGAAAACAGGACACTCCTCGAGCCCCTTCTCCATGGCCCTGCGGACGGACATCCCTTCAGGAAGAATTCCATAATCCACCGGCCAGGCCCCCGCCCCGTCGAGAAGAACAGAGAACATGTGTCCCAGGGGGCTGTACTGCTCTCCGGGTTCCCGCCTCTCTCCGGGGACTTTGAGTCTCACCCCCTCCCATTCAACAGCAAGGAAACCGGCATTGACCATACGTCGCACCATGACCCGGCTGATTCCCGCCGCGGCAAGACCGGCGATTTCGGCGGGGCCGAGCCTGCCGCAGGGAACAAAATCAACCCCGGCCTTCAGGTAACGGCCTTTTTTCACTAAGCCTGCCACCGGAGGCAGGTCTATGGGGCTCGCAAGGGGCTCCGTCGGAAAGCGTCCCGCCGCTTCAGAGAGGGGCACCGATTCCGGTCGCAGATCCAGGGACTGGGAAAACAGCAGGGCCCGGAACTCCTTCAGGCTGGTCACTTGAGGGCCTCCTTTTTTGCGGGAGAAGAATAGACCCGGGCCGTGAAACCGGGTACCAGCAGAAAAGCTGCGGCCCCGTAGGCCAGACCGGCCAGAATATCCACCAGGTAGTGGGTGTACAGATACACCGTGGAAACAACCAGAAGCAGATACAGGGGCAGCATGAGCCGTCCCAGGAGCCTGACATGCCGCAGGCTCAACAGCAGCCCCAGCAGCCCCATGGCCACGTGGGAAGATGGCAGTGCCGCCCCGGCCATGGTGGAGGGAGTAAAGAGCTGCTTCATGATCATGGTAAAGAGTCCCCCGGAAAAATGCTCGTACCAGAGGGATCTCAGCTCGGGGTAGAAAAACTTGGGCCCCTCCACGGGAAAGACTATGTACCACATGTACAGCAGGCTGAAACTCGCGATCAGGGTAAAGAGAGACTCCTCCGCTTCCCGCTTTTTCCCCTGAAAATAGAGAACCCACCAGGGAAGGGTAAGAAAAAAATAGAAGGAGAAATAGGCAAAGAAAAAGAGCTCGTTCAGTGCCGGAGTCCGGGGAAAGGCTTCAAAAAAGGCAAGCACCGGCTTTCCCCCGAAGAGGAGCTCCTCGAACCGGGCCACAGGGGCATCAAAAGCCACGGGGTGAAAAATCCGGGAGAGGCGGATGCTCTGGGTAAAATAGAGAACAAACATCCCCTGGGGGTAAAAGAAGCGCAGCCAGTGCAGGAATCGGGATGAGGACCTGTCCGCCGCGCGTATCAGCAGAAGAGCCGCCGGTATAGTCAGAACAAACAGGGACAGCATCACCAGGGATACCCCGTCGACGCCCTTCAGCAGCAGGGCAGCCAGATAGATCAGGGCAAAGAGGGAATTGAGCCCGATAAAGAGCCTGTCCAGAGGCCTCAGAACACCATGTATTCCCGCCATCAGCTACTCCTGTAAAAAGGCCTCGACCTTCCGCTTCAGCTTGCTCATTCCGGGAAGTTTGGGATAGCTCTTCTCGGCCCCCTTGTAGTTCTGCGCCGCCATATAGAGGTCGCTCCTTTTCAGGTAGATCTCCGCCATGGCCTTGTATATTCTCGCCCGGTCCTTGTCGGTGTAGTCCAGGTCGGACAGCTCCTTCATCATGCTCAGGCGCAGTGCGTCGTCCTCGTCCTCCTCTATGGGCCCCCGGACAATCCGCCACAGCAGAATCAGCACCTCGGGGTAAAAATGCTTGAAGTAGGGTTTACGCTCCTCCTCCAGGGCAATGGTCCTGAGAATCTGGAAGGCCTTGACCGGCATGCCCCGGTGAACATACTCCTCGGCGATAATGAAGGTGTAGTCCATAAAGTCTTCCCGCTCCAGGTAGCTGCGGATCTCCTCCACCTCACCGAAAAAGGCCTCTTCGTAGACCTCCAGGGCTTCGGACTCCAGGTCGTGGAGCAGGTCGTAGCAGATCAGCTTGGCCTGGCTCTCCTTGTCCCACATGCGGCTCTTCAGGAACTCCCGGTAGTTGAACTCCTGGACGCCGAAAAAGGAGTTGTAGGCCCGGTCGTACTGTTCCCGGGTCCCCTCGTCGATCAGGATCTCGTAGGCCTCCCTGAGGAGAATAAAGTGTTCTTCCGGGTTTTCACCGTCGTTCAAGTCGGGGTGATACTCTTTTGCCAGCTGGCGGTACGCCTTCCGCACCAGCGCACTGGAGGCGTCCCGGGGAAGCCGCAGAATCGAATAGTAGTCCTTCACGAAATATCTGCTCCTGTTTCCAAAAGGAGGTTTTTGAAATCCCGTAATGATAGCGAAAAATCACCGGAAAGAGAAGGAGGGGGAACACCGGGTTAGCTTTCCACAGCCGATGACTCAGTACCCCTTCGCCAAGGTCCGGGGAAGCAGACGGAAAAAAGTCGCTCTCTTCGCTCCGCTCCAATTTTTTCCGCCCGCTCCCCTCCCCTTGTCTGGAACTCAATCGGCTGTGAGCAGCCCTCCGCTCTTTCCGGCAGTTTTCTTTGAAGCTGCTCCCCCTCGCTTCCGCCCTTCAGGGCTCCCGCTACCCCCTCGTGGATTCAGGGGGCGCCGCCGGTATCGGCGTACTCGTATTCGATTTCGGTAATCTCGCCCCGCCAGTAGGGTTTTTCTCCCCCCGGAAGCAGCCAGAGGACTTCTCCCGAGAGGGGAATCAGCATGCCCTCCCTCCATTGATAATTGCTCCAGCGTCCCTCCCAGGGAGTGCGCTCCGTTCCGCCCGCCACCATACGCTCCCGTCCGTCGCTCCAGACCGAGTCTATCAGCCCCTCATCGGTAAAGCGGAAGAGCAGGCTGAGGTCGATTCCTCCATCCTGCAGGACCGCCCGGGCGCTGGTTCCGTCCACAGCTTCCCAGTGAAGGTTTCGACCCGGCAGCAGGGCCGTGGGGTACCAGGCGGCTTCGGCGAGCCAGCGCATCAGCTCCCCCCGGGCTATCTCTCCGGATCCCTCAAGCTCAACCAGGGGAATCAGTCCCCCCAGGGAGGCCTTCAGGAGACCTTCGCCATCTATGTAGCCATCATGGACCCGGGCATCCAGTCCCGGGAGAATCGAGATCCTGGCGTCCCACAGAAAACCGGGAGGATACACACTGACCCGCTGTTCGGAACTGAAGGCTTTCCAGTTGCTGCCTTCCTCCGCCATGTTGAAGGTCCCCCGGTGCAGAACCCGGACCCCGGTAAGCAGCGGTACTCCGGGCTCAAGGACAGTGCGAAAGTAGCGCTGCACCGGTTCGGGAAGCCCCTCGAGCATCTGTGGCCGGTAAAACCCGCTTTCCGGAACCTCCACTGCGCTTTCCATGCCTTCCAGGAGTTTCCGGCTTTTGTCCTTCCAGCGGAAGCCGGCGATTATCAGACTTCCCGTTACGAGCAGCAGGACTGCTGCGACAGTGATTACCAGATATTTCATTCCACCTTCTCCAGTCCCTACTTTTGCACCAGGATTGCCTTTCTATCAAGCACTTTTCCTGTTCCCCATTCCCGCCCCTGCAGGTACAATAGAGGCCTATGCAGCAGAGCCCTCCTTTACGTGAAACAGATCTCTACCCCCCCGTCAAAGCCTGGCTTGAGGAGCTGGGCTATACCGTCCGTGGAGAAGCAGCGGGACTGGATGTGGCTGCGGTAATTGAGCATGATACGGGAGAAGAGCTTATCGCGGTGGAGCTGAAAAAAGGCCTCTCCATGAAGCTCCTCGCCCAGGCTGTGGAACGGCAGGACTCGGCGGACGGGGTCTACCTGGCCCTGCCGGCGGAGGGAAGCAGCTTTCCGGAGAAGCTTCGGCCCTACCTCAAGCTTATCCGCCGCCTGGGTCTGGGACTCCTCCTGGTCCGCTTTTTAAGCCGCCGGGTCAGAATCGATCCGGTTCTGCATCCCGGAAAGGGCGGCATCCGCAGAAACAAACGCCGCCGGTGGGCGATACTGCGGGAGGTCCGCGGCCGTTCCGGCGACCACACCCCAGGGGGAATCCGGGGCAGGGTTGTAACCGCCTACCGCGAGGAGGCCCTCAGCCTGGCCCTCCTCCTGAAGGAACACGGTGAGCTCAGCCCCGCGGGCTGCGTCAAACTCGGAGGGCCTGAAAAAGCGGGGAGAATTCTGCTGGACAACCATTACAGCTGGTTCGAGAAGGTCCGCACCGGGGTCTATCGGCTGAGCGGCGGGGGAGAAGCCGCCCTCGGGGAGTATGCCGACATCGTCCGGCTGATTCGGAAGGAATAATTCGTATCGGAATAATTGGATGTTTATTTATTCAAAAATGACTCAGATACTATGCAGAACCATATGACTACAAATTTGGAGTAAATCACTGTATGATATGGAATCATGTAGATAAAAAAAGACATCCTTGATGTAATAAACATACAGGAACAGGAGTATCATAATGTCGAGTACACAGCAACGCGCCGACCTGCAACGCCAAATCTGGCAAATCGCCAACGATGTCAGGGGCTCTGTAGACGGATGGGATTTTAAGCAATATGTACTGGGAACCCTGTTCTATCGCTTTATCAGCGAAAATTTCACCAATTTTATCGAAGGCGGCGACGATAGCATCAAATATGCTGAGCTATCAGATGAAGTTATCACTGAGGACATTAAAGATGATGCCATTAAAACCAAGGGCTATTTCATTTATCCGAGCCAACTGTTTGCAAATGTAGCAGCTTCTGCCAATACAAACGAAAACCTGAACACAGACCTGGCCGCAATCTTTGCTACTATTGAAAGCTCAGCCAGTGGCTATGATTCTGAAAAGGATATAAAGGGTCTGTTCGCCGATTTCGACACAACCAGTAACCGCCTGGGAAACACCGTTAAGGATAAAAACAGCCGTCTGGCGGCCGTCCTTAAAGGTGTGGCCGGACTCAGATTCGGTGATTTTCAGGATAATCACATTGACCTGTTTGGTGATGCCTACGAGTTTTTAATTTCAAACTACGCAGCCAATGCCGGGAAATCCGGCGGTGAATTTTTTACCCCCCAAAATGTGTCCCGGCTGATTGCACGACTGGCCATGCACAAACAGACCAGTGTGAATAAAATCTATGACCCTGCCTGCGGTTCCGGCTCTTTGCTTCTCCAGGCAAAAAAGCATTTTGAGTCACATATAATCGAAGAGGGTTTTTTCGGCCAGGAGATCAACCACACCACCTTTAACCTGGCCCGCATGAATATGTTTTTGCACAACATCAATTATGACAAGTTCAATGTGCAGCTTGGGAATACCCTGACGGACCCCCATTTTCAGGATGATAAGCCCTTTGATGCCATCGTCTCCAATCCGCCCTATTCGGTGAAATGGATTGGCTCGGACGATCCGACCCTGATTAACGATGAACGCTTTGCCCCGGCCGGTGTGCTTGCGCCGAAATCCAAGGCCGATTTTGCCTTTGTACTCCACGCCTTGAGTTACTTATCCAGCAAAGGACGTGCGGCCATTGTCTGCTTTCCCGGGATTTTTTACCGGGGCGGCGCGGAAAAGAAAATCCGACAGTATCTGGTGGATAACAACTATGTGGAAACGGTTATTTCCCTGGCACCCAACCTGTTTTTCGGTACCACCATCGCCGTGAATATTCTGGTGCTGTCAAAACACAAGACCGATACCAGCACCCAGTTCATCGATGCCAGCGGAGAGGCATACTTTAAAAAAGAAACCAATAACAATGTTCTCACAGACAAACACATTGAAGACATCATGCAGGCCTTCGACAGCAAGAAAAATGTCGAACACTTTGCCAGGTCCGTTCCTTTTGAAGAGATTGCCGCCAACGACTACAATCTGTCGGTCAGCAGCTATGTAGAGGCCAAAGACAAGCGGGAACAGATAGACATTACCCGGCTCAATGAAGAACTCAAAACCACCGTCGCCAGAATTGACCAACTGAGAAAAGACATCGATGCCATTGTTGCGGAGATTGAAGCATGAGTGATGACAACCGATTTGTCATTTATCGCGATGATAAGCAGGGCGTTCGGGTAGAGGCTCGCATTGAAGAGGAAAGCATCTGGCTGACCCAGCGTCAGATTGTCGAGCTCTTTCAGACTGCCAAATCAACGGTCAGCGAACATATCAGGAATATTTTTACTGAGGATGAGCTGCTCCCCGAGGCAACTGTTCGGAAAATCCGAACAGTTCAAAAGGAAGGAAGTCGTGAGGTTTCCCGGGAGCTGGATTACTACAATCTCGATATGATTATCTCCCTTGGGTACCGCATCAATTCTAAAATTGCTACCCATTTTCGACAGTGGGCCACCCAGAGACTCAAAGAGTACATTGTAAAAGGCTTCACCATGGATGATGAACGCCTGAAGAACCTCGGCGGCGGGAACTACTGGAAAGAGCTGCTGGACCGTATTCGCGACATCCGCTCCAGCGAGAAGGTCATGTACCGTCAGGTGCTGGAACTCTACGCCACCGCAACCGACTATGATCCCAAAAGTGAGGAGAGCCTTCAGTTTTTCAAGATCGTACAAAACAAGCTCCACTACGCCGCCCACGGCCACACCGCCAGCGAGGTGATTTATCTGCGGGTTGACAGCGACAAGCCCTTCGCGGGCTTAAGCAACTTTAAAGGCAGTCAGCCCACCCAGGCCGAAGCCATGATCGCCAAAAATTATCTGAGCGTTCAGGAGCTGCAGGTTTTGAATAACCTTGTATCCGCGTATTTTGATCTGGCCGAACTGAACGCCATTGAACAGCGAGAAATGCGTATGGCCGATTATGTACGGGAGCTGGATAACATTCTGGGTTCAACCGGACGCGCGGTCCTGGAAAACTCCGGCAATATCTCCCACTCCCGGGCAGTGGACAAAGCCAGATTGGAATACAAAAAATACAAAGCCAGGACGCTGGAAAACGTGGAAAAAGAGTACCTGGAAACCATCGCCGCACTGGAAAAACAGGCCAGGAGAGAGAGCCGGAAAAAGGGCGGTGAGGGATGAAAACAAACAAAACGATAATAGTCCTGGACGAAGAAATCCGGGTCACCAAGGATGACTATATTTTACTAACCGACATGCTACGCTCCAAGGATGGAAACTTTTTCATCACCGATTGGCTACGAAACCGCAACACTCTTGAATATCTTGGCATATGGGAGAGGGTCCATAACCCCAATTTTAATTGGGGCGAATTCGCCATAATTAAAAGTCAGGCCGGACTTAACAGGTATAAAATTAGCGTAAAAGAATGGGTGGCCAAAACCAATGCAATTGGAATACAGGCTAAAGCCGGACGTTACGGCGGAACCTATGCACATTCTGATATTGCCTTTGAATTTGGAATGTGGATCAGCGCAGAATTTAAAATATATCTTGTTAAGGAGTTTCAAAGGCTAAAAAACGAAGAGGCTAAGCAGCTCGGCTGGGAGGTTAGACGCCAGCTTACCAAGATAAACTATCGCATTCATAGCGAGGCGGTTAAAGAAAATCTGATTCCTCCGACGTTGACCAAACAGCAAACCAGCCTTGTCTATGCTACAGAAGCGGACCTGTTGAACATGGCTCTTTTCGGCAAGACAGCCAGGCAGTGGCGAGAGGAGAACAACGACAAAAGCGGCAATATACGTGATTACGCCAATGTCTCCCAACTCGTTTGCCTGGCCAACCTTGAAACCCTGAACGCACACTTGATCCAGCAGAATATGGTTCAGGCGGAACGATTGAAGCTGTTAAACCAGACCGCCATTCAACAGATGCGCCTGTTGACAGAAAGTAACAATATTAAAGAACTGCAGGGCGGTGAGGGATGAGGAAGGGAGTCTCACGCGAAGGCGTAAAGAAGATGGAACCACTGAAAACACTGAAGACACGGAAAGGGACTAACAATTCTGTGTATTCCGTGTATTCCGTGGTTAAAGCATTGGGAGTTATGGCATGAGCGAATTGAGCTTTATAGAAAGGCTGCTGGATGGGGCCCGGGTTGAATGGAAGGCGTTGGGGGAAGTTTGCGACGTTTTTACAGGTGGTGAGGCTCCAGAAAACAGTATCAAAGGCTCAATACCAACTAACGACTACAAATACCCAATTTATGGAAACGGTGCCGAAATATACGGTTACACAGACACCTATAGAATTGATAAAGATGCTGTAACTATCTCATCTATTGGTGCAAATACCGGTACCATCTATTACAGGGAAGCATTTTTTACCCCAATTATTAGGCTCAAAGTATTAATGCCGAAGCAGGAATGGCTAATATCAAAGTACATTTTTCATTATTTGGCATCTCAAACAATTTATAGCAAGAAAAGCAGTGTTCCAAATATGAACGCTGCGGATGTAAAAAGAATCCAAATCCCCATCCCCTGCCCGGATGATCCGGAAAAATCCCTGAAGATCCAGGCGGAAATTGTCCGTATTCTGGACGCGTTCACCGAGCTTAGCACCGAGCTTAGCACCGAGCTTAGCTTGCGGAAGAAGCAGTATGGGTACTATCGGGAACGCTTGTTGAGTTTTGAAGAGGGGACCACGAAGGACACGAAAAGCACGAAAGGGGTTGAGTGGAAGACCTTGGGGGAGATAATAAAAAAGTCATACTCTGGAGGGACCCCCACGGCGGGCAATTCAGAATATTACGATGGTGGGACAATTCCTTGGTTGAGAACACAAGAAGTCAGATTTTCTGATATTGAGAAAACAGAAGTTAAGATAACGTCTTCTGCATTGAAAGATACCGCAGTTAAATGGATTCCTACAAATTGCGTTATTATTGCAATTTCAGGTGCTACCGCAGGAAGGTCTGCGATCAATAAAATACCTTTAACGACAAATCAGCACTGTTGTTGTTTAGAAATCGATCCTAAAAAGGCATTATACCGATATGTTTTTCATTGGGTAAGTTTAAACTATAATAATCTGAAAGGACTTGGGCAAGGTGCTAGAGGGGATCTCAATTCGGGAATCATAAAGAATTTTCAGATACCTATTCCGTATGCTGATGATCCTGAGAAATCGCTTAATGAACAAGCCCGGATCGTCGCCATCCTTGACAAGTTTGATGCCCTTACCAACTCCATCTCCGAAGGACTGCCCCGGGAAATCGAATTGCGGAAGAAGCAGTACGAATATTACCGGGATATGTTGTTGAGTTTTCCCAAGCCGGAGGAGGAATAATGGAACCACGAAAGACACAAAAATCACGAAAAAGAATCTTGAATACTTCTTTCGTGTATTTTGTGCATTTCGTGGTAAAAAAAGAGCAGTATGATCAAAGTGATTTGTTGTTGAGCTTTCCCAAACCGGAGAGGGATTAATGGAACCACAGAATACACAGAAAACACGGAAAAAGAATAATAAAATTTCCGTGTATTCCGTGGTTTCCGTGGTTAAAAAAGAGCTTGACAAATGAGCAATAAAAAAAGGACTTATTCTTGCAAGCCAATGAGCTGCTTCAAGATTTCAAGACGCTGATTGAGCAAGGTCGACATAAGGCGGTTGCGGCGGAAGCAATATGAATATTACCGGGATATGTTGTTGAGTTTTCCCAAGCCGGAGGAGGAATAATGGAACCACGAAAGACACAAAAATCACGAAAAAGAATCTTGAATACTACTTTCGTGTATTTTGTGCATTTCGTGGTAAAAAAAGAGCAGTATGATCAAAGTGATTTGTTGTTAAGCTTTCCCAAACCGGAGGAGGATTAATGGAACCACAGAATACACAGAAAACACGGAAAAAGAATAATAAAATTTCCGTGTATTCTGTGTTTTCCGTGGTTAAAAAAGAGGTCAAGCAATGAGTAAAAAAAAGGATGGTGTAAGCAAGACGAGTCCTGCGGATTTACTTCGCGATGTGAAGACGCTGATTGAGCAAGGTCGGTATAAGGCGGTTGCGGCGGTCAACAGTGCGCTTACCGTTACCTATTGGCAAGTTGGCAAACGCATTAACGAAGAGGTGTTGCAGGGCGAACGGGCGGAATACGGAAAACAGGTTGTGAAGACATTGGCCAAAGAGCTTGTCATAATCTACGGCAGAAGTTTTGAGGCGAAAAACCTTCGGCGTATGATGCAATTTGCGGAGATTTTCCCGGATATTGAGATTGTCGTTCCGCTGGCACGACAATTAAGCTGGTCACATTTTTTAGTATTAATTCCTTTGAAATCACCTGAAGCCAGACTCTTTTATGCTCGCACTGCCTGTGAATCACACTGGAGCAAGCGGGAGTTAAGGCATCAGATTGAGCGCAAAGCCTTTGAACGCTCCGAAATAGCCGATACCAAATTGGCTTTGGCAGAAGCAAATCATTTGAACGGCAACTTCAAGGATCCCTACTTTTTGGATTTTCTAGGATTGAAAGAAGGTTACATGGAGAATGAGCTGGAAAATGCCTTGCTCAAAGAGCTTGAGTTGTTCATCCTTGAACTGGACAAGGGCTTTGCCTTTGTGGAACGCCAGAAGCGTATGATTATTGATGGCGAAGATTTTTATCTCGACTTGCTTTTCTATCACCGGAAACTCAAGCGTCTGGTTGCAATCGATCTAAAAATAGACCGATTCAAAGCTGGATTTAAAGGACAGATGGAGCTTTACCTGAACTGGCTTGATAAATTCGAACGTCAGGAGGGTGAAGAAGCTCCGATTGGGCTGATACTATGTACGGAGGCGGGCACCGAACAGGTGGAACTGCTCAACATGCAGAAAGACAACATTATGGTGGCAGAGTATTGGACAAGTCTTCCGCCGAAAGAACTATTGGAGGAAAAACTTCACAATGCACTGATTGAAGTCCGCGAACGGTTGGCGGAACAAAAGTTATTAGAGGGAGGTGGCGGATATGCTTGATTACAAACCCACCACCGAAGGGCTGCCCCGGGAGATTGAACTGCGGCGGAAGCAGTACGAATATTACCGGGATTTGCTGTTGAGTTTTCCCAAACCGGAGGAGGATTAATGGAACCACAGAATACACAGAAAACACGGAAAAAGAATAATAAATTTTCTGTGTATTCCGTGTTTTCCGTGGTTAAAAAAGAGCAGTATGATCAAAGTGATTTGTTATTAAGCTTTCCCAAGCCGGAGGAGGATTAATGGAATCACAGAATACACTGAAAACACTGAAAAAGAATAATAAAATTTCTGTGTATTCCGTGTTTTCCGTGGTTAAAAAAGAGGTTTTCCGTGAATGAGGTTCTGTTATTTGAAGAAGAAAGCTATCAGATCCGTGGTGCTATTTTTGAAGTTTACCGTGAGATGGGTTGTGGCTTTCTTGAGGCTGTCTACCAGGAGTGTCTTGAGAAGGAACTAAACAAGCAGAGAATTCCGTTTATTGCCCAACCGGAACTTGAGTTGTTCTATAAGGATGAAAAACTTCAACAAACTTACAAGCCTGATTTAATTTGCTATGACCAAATCATTGTTGAACTTAAAGCAGTCAGAGAAGTTTGCGATGAACATCGTGCCCAGTTACATAATTACCTGAAAGCAACAGGGCTTAAACTCGGGTTGTTAGTTAACTTCGGTCACTACCCAAAAGCAACCATTGAGAGGATAGTTAAATGACATTTTATCCTTTAGTGTTTTCCGTGTATTTCGTGGTTAAAATAAAAGAGGTAAAAAATTAATGATTGATTATACAAAACCCATTGCAGAAACAAACAGGTTTATCGTCCTCGACAAATACACCAAGGAATGGCAGGTTGCTGAAAGCTATCAAAGTGAAGCCGATCTGGAGCGGGAGCTCATTGAAGACCTGCAAAACCAGGGCTATGAATACCTTCCAGACCTGAACTCGTCGGATAAAATGCTGGCTAATGTGCGTAAACAGCTTCAGGTTTTGAATGGCGTAACCTTCCAGGAGGGTGAGTGGAAACGCTTTGTTGAACAATACCTGGACAAACCCGGCGATACTCTCATCGACAAAACCCGTAAAATACATGATGACTATATCCATGATTTTGTCTTTGATGACGGCCATATTGAAAACATTTACCTTCTGGACAAAAAAAATATTGCCCGCAATAAGGTTCAGGTCATTAAACAGTTTGAACAGACCGGCTCCCAGGCCAATCGCTATGATGTAACGATTCTGGTAAACGGTTTGCCCTTGGTACAAATCGAACTGAAAAAACGCGGCGTGGCTATCAGGGAAGCCTTTAATCAGGTGCACCGCTACAGTAAAGAGAGTTTCAATACTGAGAACTCTTTATTTAAATATCTGCAGCTTTTTGTCATTTCCAACGGTACCGACAGCCGCTATTTTGCCAATACAACCAAACGTGATAAAAACAGCTTTGACTTTACCATGAATTGGGCGAAAGCCGACAATACCCTGATAAAAGATCTTAAAGACTTTACCGCTACCTTTTTCCAGAAAAACACTCTGCTGAACGTGTTGCTCCATTACTCGGTATTTGATGTCAGTGATACCTTGCTGGTCATGCGTCCCTACCAGATTGCCGCCACGGAACGTATTTTGTGGAAAATTAAAAGCTCCTGGCAAGCCAAAAACTGGAGCAAGACAGAAAGCGGCGGGTATATTTGGCACACCACCGGTTCGGGTAAGACCTTGACGAGCTTTAAGGCTGCCCGTTTGGCTACCGAACTGCATTTTATTGATAAAGTGTTTTTTGTGGTGGATCGAAAAGACCTGGACTATCAAACCATGAAGGAATACCAGCGCTTCTCTCCCGATAGCGTCAATGGTTCCGACAGCACCGCCGGTTTAAAACGCAATCTTGATAAAGATGACAATAAGATTATCGTAACAACCATTCAAAAGCTCAATAACCTGATGAAAAGTGAAGGCAGCCTGCCTGTTTACCAGAAACAGGTTGTCTTTATCTTTGATGAGGCACACCGCAGCCAGTTTGGAGAAGCCCAAAAGAACCTGAAGAAGAAATTCAAACAGTATTACCAGTTCGGTTTTACCGGTACTCCCATCTTTCCGGAAAATGCCCTGGGAGCGGAAACCACAGGCAGTGTATTCGGACGGGAGTTGCATTCGTATGTCATAACCGATGCCATACGGGATGAGAAAGTACTGAAATTTAAAGTTGATTATAACGATGTTCGCCCAAAGTTTAAAAACATTGAAAGCGAGCAGGACGAGAAAAAGCTCACCGCCGCGGAAAACAAGCAGGCCCTGCTGCATCCCGACCGTATAACTGAGATTACCCAGTACATCTTGAATAATTACAGGCAAAAAACTCATCGTTCCCACGCCGGAGCCAAGGGCTTTAATGCCATGTTTGCCGTAAGCAGTGTTGATGCTGCCAAAGCCTATTATGAATCCTTTAAAAACATGCAGAAGGAACCCGACGGCAATAAAAAGCTGAATGTGGCCACCATATTCTCTTTTGCCGCCAATGAAGAACAGGACGCTGTTGGTGAGATCCTTGATGAGAGCTTTGAGGTTTCAGCAATGGAGAGCAGTGCCAAGGAATTCTTGAGCGCTGCTATAGCTGACTATAATACTGCTTTTAAAACCAACTTTGGTGTAGACAGCAGAGGCTTTCAAAACTATTACCGCGATCTCGCCCAGCGGGTAAGAAATCAGGAAGTAGATTTGCTGATTGTGGTGGGCATGTTCCTGACAGGCTTCGATGCACCGACTCTGAACACCCTGTTTGTTGATAAAAACCTGCGTTACCACGGCTTAATGCAGGCCTTCTCACGTACAAATCGTATTTACGATGCGACAAAAACCTTTGGGAATATCATTACTTTCCGGGATCTGGAACCGGCTACAGTCGATGCTATTACCTTGTTCGGTGATAAAAACACCAAAAACGTTGTATTGGAAAAAAGTTATAAGGAGTACATGGAAGGTTTTACCGATATCACCACCGGCGAGGCCCGCCGTGGATATCTGGATGTGGTAGCAGAATTACAAAGACGTTTCCCAAATCCTGAAGAGATAGAAAAAGAGAAGGACAAAAAAGAGTTCGTCAAACTCTTTGGCGAGTATTTAAGGGTTGAAAACATACTTAATAACTACGATGAGTTTGCCGGCTTGAAAGCTTTGCAAAACGTCAATCTGGATGACCCCGAGGCGGTCGAAGCATTTAAGGAAAGACATTATCTGGATGATGACGACCTCACCGAGATGAAATCCATTGATGTTCCATCAGAACGCTTGATTCAGGATTACCGTTCTACTTATAACGACACCCGCGATTGGCTGCGTCGCGAGAAAGACGCTGACCAAAGAGATTCTTCCGGTATTGATTGGGATGATGTGGTTTTTGAAGTTGACTTGCTTAAATCCCAGGAAATAAACCTGGATTACATTCTTGAACTGATTTTTGAAAACAACAAAAGGAACAAGAGCAAGGCAGAATTAATTGAAGAGGTGAGAAGACTTCTGCGTTCCAGCCTGGGCAACCGTGCCAAAGAAAGCTTGATGGTGGATTTTATTAATCAGACTGACCTGGATGATATGGACGACAAGGCAAGTATCATTGATGCGTTCTTTACATTTGCGCAAGCAGAACAAAAGCGTGAGGCTGATGAACTCATTCGTTCTGAAAGTTTAAATGAAGAAGCCGCAAGGCGTTACATTACATCATCATTAAAGCGAGAGTTTGCCAGTGAAAATGGTACTGAATTGAATTCAACTCTGCCTAAAATGAGCCCTCTTAATCCGCAATACAAAGCAAAAAAACAAAGTGTTTTCCAAAAAATTGCTGCATTTGTAGAAAAATATAAAGGCGTCGGAGGTCATCTATGACAAAAGCATTGTTTTTCCTGGTAGCGGCGATCCTGATACTCTCCATGTTCACCGGATGCCTGCCCAGGGAAACCCATCTGGCGGGAGAACGGCCCGCGGGCTTTCTTATGGGAATCTGGCACGGCTGGATTGCCCCAATCTCGCTGATAGTCGGGATATTCAGGCCCGGAGTCCGGGTTTACGAGCCCTTCAACAGCGGCTGGTGGTACGATTTCGGCTTCTACATCGCCATCATTTCCGGTTTCGGGGGAATCAGCCTGACCCGTAAAAAGGCATCCGCTCACAGACAAAACCTCTGATTAGCCTACAAGCTTTTCTTGCATTGCGCTCAATACGCATATATGATAAACCGTATAAAGATTTTCTTCGAACCGCCGGACCTGCAAGATATATATCCATGGTACGGCGGTCGATGGGTACAGCGGGAAACTGATGTGCCTCCCGTGATTGGAAAGGAGAGAATATCAAAGACCTGTTTAACCGCGAAATAAACTACCTGCGTATATCCATTACCGACAAGTGCAACCTGCGCTGCACCTACTGCATGCCCGACGGAGAAGTCCCCCGACGGAAACACTCGGACTTCCTGAGCTTCGAAGAGATTACCCGCATCGCAGAAGTCGCCGTCTCCCTGGGAATTCGAAAGGTGCGTCTGACCGGCGGAGAACCCCTGGTCAAGCGGGGAATATGTGATCTTGTCGCGATGCTGAAAGCCCTCCCCGGCCTGGAGCACCTTGCAATGACCACCAACGGGGTACTCCTGGGAAGCATGGCCCGGGAACTCAAAAACTCTGGCCTCGACAGCATGAACATATCCCTGGACAGCCTGAACCCTGAACGCTACCATCGGATAAGCCGGGTAGGAGACCTCAGCGTTACCCTGGCAGGAATCGAAAGCGCCCGAAGACTCGGCTTTCCCATCAAGATCAACACTGTGGTAATGGACGATACCCCGGAGGGGGAGATCGCGGCCCTGGCGGAGTTCTGCCGCCGGAACGGTTTCCGTCATCAGCTTATCAACCACTACAGCCTGAGCGCGGACAAGAAGGACAACTACAGCTTCGACAGACCGCCGAAATGCTCTGCCTGCAACAGGATCCGCCTCCTGGCGGATGGAAAGCTGAAGCCCTGTCTGCATTCGGACCATGAGGTTCAAGTAGATATGAACGACATTGCCGGTTCGATCCGGGCCACGATTGAGAAAAAACCCGAACGGGGCGGCATCTGCTCGAACCGCTCCATGGTCGAGATTGGAGGATAAGATGGAACTGAGCCACGTAGATGCCGCCGGCAACGCCCGCATGGTGGATGTTTCCGCGAAACCGAAGGTATTGCGCACCGCCTCCGCCGCGGGGAGCATCCACATGAAGCCGGAAACCGCGGAACTTATCCGGAAGAACGGAATACAGAAAGGGGATGTCCTTACCACCGCCAAGATCGCCGGCATCAACGGCGCCAAACAGACGGCAAGCTTGATTCCCCTCTGCCACAGCATCGCCATCGACCATGTTGACCTGGAGTTCGAAGTCTTCGAAAGCGGGGTTCATATCCGCTCCCGTGCGGTCTGCACGGACAAGACGGGCATAGAAATGGAGGCCCTTACGGCGGTCAGCGTAGCAGCCCTTACCATCTATGATATGTGCAAGGCGGCGGACAAGTCCATGCGAATCGGCGAAATCCGTCTACTGGAAAAAACCAAGGAAGAACGGACCTGAAGACCATGAGAAAATCCTTTACAATCCTGTCCATAAACATCTCCGAGAAAGCAGGGGAACAGAAGACCCCCGTACCCCGGGCAACCCTGCGCCCCGACCACGGCCTCGAGGGGGATGCCCACGCCAGAAACTGGCACCGTCAGATATCCCTCCTGGCGGACGAGGACGTGGATACCATGCGGGGCAAAGGGGTTGAGCTCAAAGCCGGAGACTTCGCAGAGAATATAACCACCCGGGGTGTGGATCTTGCCTCCCTTCCGGTGGGAACAAAGCTGTACCTGGGGAAAACAGTGCTCGAGGTAACCCAGCACGGCAAGGCCTGCCACCATGACTGCGAGGTTTTCCGCAAGGTTGGAGACTGCGTAATGCCCCGGAAAGGGATCTTCGCCAGGATCCTTGAAGGGGGAGAGATCAGCTGTGAAACTCTCTGTTATTACGATATCTGACCGGGCATCCAGGGGAGAATACCAGGACCTTTCCGGACCGGCGATTATGGAACTGCTGAGGGACTCCTTTCCCGGGGCCGATATCCGGAGTGTCATCGTTCCCGATGATGCCGACGCCCTCCTTTCCGCCTTTACAGCCCACGCCGACGCGGACTATATCCTGACCACCGGAGGAACCGGGATCTCCCCGCGGGACATTACCCCGGAGACCACGGAAAAATGGTGCGAAAAAGCCCTCCCGGGGATCGCGGAGTTGCTGCGGGCCAAATCCTACAAAGAGACCCCCAACGCCCTCTTTTCCCGGGGGTACGCGGGAATCAGGGGAAGGACCATCGTGGTCAACTTCCCCGGCTCCGTCAAAGCAGTCCGTTTCTGCACCGGACTCCTTGTACCCGTAATGGAACACGGAGTGCGGATGCTCCGGGGCGAAGGCCATGGTTGAGCTCTTCCGTCTCAGCCGTCCTGAGGATGCCCTTGAGGCCCTGCTCTCCGCCCTTCCCTCCGGCACCTTCCGCCGGGAAACCCTGCCCCTTGAAGAGGCCCTGGGACGGGTCTGTTCTCGGGAGATCCGTTCCCCCCAGGCCCTTCCCTCCTTTGTGCGCAGCACCATGGACGGTTACGCCCTCAGGGCTGCGGATACCTACGGTGCCAGCGAAGGACTCCCGGCCTACCTGCAGCTCACCGGAGAGGTCCCCATGGGCGCAGCCCCCTCCTTCAGTCTCAAAAAAGGCGAATGCGCCCTGGTCCACACCGGCGGCATGATTCCCGAAGGTTCCGACGCCGTTGTCATGGTGGAGCGTACCCAGAAATCCCGGGACGACGAGATCGAGGTCCTCCGCTCCGTCGCCGAAGGGGAGAACCTTGTCCAGATCGGCGAGGATGTGGCGGCAGGTTCCCTGGTCTTTCCCGCCGGCCACCTGCTGCGTCCCCAGGACATCGGCGGACTCAGCGCCCTTGGAATAGAGTCCCTCGAGGTAGCCGGAAAACCGAAGGTCGCGATTATCTCCACCGGAGACGAAGTCGTGCCTCCCGGGACCAGACCTGAACCCGGTCAAGTCCGGGACATCAACAGCTACACCCTCTCGGCCCTGATTTCCGATGCGGGAGGAATCCCCGTGAAAAAAGGTATCATCGCCGACGACTACAAGCTGATTCTCTCCGGCGCAAAAAGCGCCCTGGAAGAATCGGAGGCCCTGGTAATCTCCGCAGGTTCATCCGTCTCTGTTCGGGATGTGACCGCCGAGGTAATCGACGAGCTCGGAAAACCGGGGGTCCTTGTTCACGGTGTTTCCATCAAGCCCGGTAAACCGACGATTCTGGCGGTCTGCGACGGAAAACCGGTTATCGGACTGCCGGGGAATCCCGTCAGCGCCTTCGTCGCGGCCAGGCTTTTTCTGCTCCCCCTGGTCAGGAGGCTGCTGGGAACAGAGGAAAACCCGCTGAATACGGCAGAGCGAAGTGTCCGGGCCCGGCTTTCCCGGAACATCGCCTCCAGTGCCGGCAGATCGGACTATGTTCCCGTCAGGCTCATCCACGGGAAGCAGGAATTACCGGAAGCAGAGCCGGTTTTCGGCAAATCGAACCTGATCTACACCCTGATCCGCGCCGACGGACTTGTCAGCATCCCCGAGGAGGCCAACGGACTGCACCGGGATGACGAAATAACAGTGCGGCTGTTTTAAGAGCTGTTTTAAGAAAGGAATCGGATATGCAACGGCGAATTTATCTGGACGACATCCCTCTGCCCGAAGCCCGGGAGCGGATGTCCAAATTTCTTCGGAACAACAATCTTGCAGGACCCCTGGAAGCTGAGAAAATTCCCCTCTCTGAAGCTGCGGGCAGAATAAGCGCGGAGCCGGTCTGGGCCTCCCTCTCCTCGCCGGGTTACCACGCCTCGGCCATGGATGGGTACGCCGTAAAGTCAAAAGAGAGTTCCGGGGCCACGGAAACCTCCCCGGTGCGGATTCCCCTGGGACCTGAAGGTCCCGCTTCCTACGTCGACACCGGCGACCCCATGCCCCCCTGGGCCGATGCGGTGGTAATGATAGAGAACGCCGAGCTCGTGGACGACGACACAGCCATCGAAATCCGTGCCGCCGTGGCCCCCTGGACTTCCGTCCGCCCCATGGGTGAAGACCTGGTAGCCACAGAGCTTGTTCTTCCGGCCAATCACTGCCTGAGTCCCGTCGATTTGGGGGCCATAGCCGGAAGCGGCCACGCCACCGTGTCGGTGCGGAGAAAACCGGTGGTCGTCATCATTCCCACGGGCACCGAACTCATCAGCCCCGAAGAGGCTGAAAGCCGGGCCATGAAACCGGGGGAGATTATCGAGTACAACTCCCTGATGCTGGCTGCCCAGGTTGAATCCTGGGGCGGGGAGGCCCGGCGCTATTCAACGGTTATCGACGATCCTGAGCTGATCCGAAGGGCTCTGGCCCGGGCAGCCGGGGAGGCGGACCTGGTGGTAATGATCGCCGGGTCCTCCGCCGGCAGCGAGGACTACAGCGCTTCGGTAATCGGAGACCTGGGGGAGGTCTTTGTCCACGGAATCGCCGTAAAACCGGGGCATCCGGTTATTCTGGGTATGGTAAAGGGTACCCCGCCGGTACCGGTCATCGGATCTCCCGGCTACCCGGTATCCTGTGCCCTGACCGGGGAGATCTTCATCGAACCGATCCTCTCCCAGTGGCTCGGCCGGAGCGGCAGACAGCGGCCGGAAACTGAGGCCGTAATGAGCCGTAAACTCCACTCCGCCGCCGGAGCCGAGGAGTTTGTCCGGGTGGCCCTGGGAGAAGTGGACGGAAAAACCGTAGCCGCCCCCCTGCAGCGGGGAGCAGGGGTAATCAGCTCCCTGGTAAAGGCGGACGGAATCCTGCGCATCCCCGCCCTCTCGGAAGGGGTGGACGCCGGTGAGATGGTCCGGGTCAGCCTGCTCCGGGACCCGGCAGAAATCAGACGAACCATCGTGCATATCGGGAGCCATGATATATGCCTTGACGTGCTGGCCCAGTACATCGCCGGGCGTTCCTCCCGTTTTACCAGCTCCAACGCCGGCAGTCTCGGCGGGCTTGTCGCCCTTAAACGGGGAGAAGCCCATGTCGCGGGCTCCCACCTTCTGGATCCGGACACCGGAAACTTCAACGACAGCTACATACGGCGCTACCTGTCAGGAGAGAAGGTGGCGGTCATCAGCTTTGTCCACCGGGAGCAGGGTCTCATTACCGCCAAGGGGAATCCGAAGGGGATACGGGACTTTTCCGACCTGACCCGGGAGGACCTGCGCTATGTTAACCGGCAGCGGGGAGCAGGAACCAGGGTGCTCCTGGACTACAACCTGGAGCAGCTGGGTATCGATCCCGAACAGGTTCCCGGTTACCGGAGGGAGGAGTATACCCACCTGGCGGTCGCCGCGGCGGTGCAGTCGGGAGCAGCGGACTGCGGCCTGGGAATCGCCGCAGCGGCCATGGCCCTGGACCTCGACTTCATTCCCCTGGCCCATGAACGGTATGAGCTGGTTACCCTGGAGCGCTTCTTCGAAGGACCTGTTCTCAAGCCCCTGCTGGAGGTCCTGGAGGATCAGGAATTCCGGAAAACCGTCGACTCCATGGCGGGATACGCAACGGCCGATATGGGCAGGGTCCGCAAAATCGAGGCCTGACCCCGGGATTCTGAACAGTACATTTGCATTTCTGACTGAAACGTTTATAATTATCAGGCGGAGGAAGTCAGATGGACAGACGGGAATTCCTTAAGATGCTGGGACGCTTCAGCGTCGCCGCCGGCATGGCGGCCCTGGCGGGCGGAAGGAGGCCTCTCTTCGCTCAAGCAAACGGAACTTCAGCCTGGGATCTGGCTGCCGTCATGGGGGGAGAACCGGGGGATATGTTCGACGCCGGAATCGCCTCCTTCGGCGGTATGCCGTCCTTTGTAAAACCCGGGCAGTCGGTCTGCATAAAGGTCAACGCCAGCTGGAACGCTCCGCCCGAGCGGGGAGCCACCACATCCCCGTCCCTGGTTGAGCGGATCGTCCGGCGCTGCCGGGAAGCAGGAGCCTCCCGGGTCTACGTGCTGGACCATACCATCGAGAACGCGAAGCTTGCCTTCTCTTCCACGGGCATCGAAGAAGCGGCCAGAACCGGCGGTGCACAGATCGTCCCGGCCAACTCCAGGGGCTACTACCAGGAACTCTCCGTTCCCGGAGCACAGCGGCTCAGGTCGGTTATGGTTCACGAGCTTCTTCTTGAAACGGATGTATTTATCAACGTTCCCATCCTGAAGCACCACGGCAGCACCACCATTACCAGCGCCATGAAAAACCTCATGGGGGTAATCTGGGATCGGGGCTACTACCACGCCAACGACCTTCACCGCTGCATCGCCGAGTTTCCCCTGCTTGTCAAACCCGACCTGAACGTCGTTGATGCCTATACGGTCATGAACTCCGGCGGTCCCCGGGGCTTCTACTCCGGCTCGGACCTATCCGTTCGAAAGATGCAGATAATCTCCCCGGATATCGTCGCCGTCGACGCCGCGGCCGCCCGAACATGGGGCACCGAGCCCGAAAAAGTCCGCTACATCGGGCTGGCTCACGGTTTCGGTCTGGGAGAATCCAATCTGGAGGCCCTGAGAATCAACAGGATACGGGTGTGAAGCGGACAAAGTCCGCCGGGATGTATCCCGCCCTCAGGATTCTACGTATTCTGACAGCCGCTCTTGTTCTCGCCGGTTTTGTCGCGGGGATGAGCTTAAGCAGCATCTTCTTTGACAGGATACTTTCTCTGCTTGTATCCGTCCAGTTCCTTCCGGCTCTCCTGCGGCTGCTGCTTTCCGGCACAGCTCTGGCCATTTCCGCACTGGTTCCGCTTCTTGTAATCGGAGTCCTGACCTTCCTTGTCGGCAGGGTCTACTGTTCGGTGCTTTGCCCCCTGGGAATTCTGCAGGATCTGCTGCTCTTTCTCAGCAGAAAACTCGGGCGGCGAAACATGCGCCATGAGCCATCCCGCATGGGTATTCATGCAGCCGTCTGGTCAGCCTCCGTTATTCTTGCCGCCGCCGGTCTGCCCGTCCTGCTCAGTCTGCTGGAACCCTACGCCTTTTTCGGCAGAATCCATCGGGACGTCTTTGTCCCCCTGACGACCCTTTCCAGCACAGCAATCGTTGAGATATTGAAGAACTACGAGATATACCTGGCGCCCGTCCCCTTCCGGGGGGAGCTGCGGGCGGTACTCTCCAGCCTTGCCCTTCTTGCAACCCTGATATTTCTGACCCTGCGATGGGGCCGCTGGTACTGCAACCGGCTCTGCCCCGCGGGCTTCATGCTGAGACTTTTAAGCATTCATCCTGTTTTCGGCCTGCGGCTCAAACGGGAGGATTGTATAACCTGCGGACTCTGCACCAGGGTCTGCCGGGCCGCCTGCATTGACCTTGAGAACCATTCCCTAGCGACTGACCGCTGCGTCCTCTGCTTCGACTGCGCTGCAGCCTGCCCCACCGGAGCCATAGCCTTCCAGCCTGCACGGAATCATTCCCCTGATGTCAGGGATATCTCCCGGCGAAGGGCCCTTCTCAGCGCCGCAGGTACCCTGCTCGCCGCCGGATCAGCCTGGGCCCTGAGCCCCTTAAAGAATCTGGAGGGACCGCCAGCCCTTCCGGAGACGGATACCGGCAATCCCGAACAGCCCGTCCTGCCGCCGGGAGCGATATCCCGTTCCCATTACAGCGCCCGCTGCATCTCCTGCCATACCTGCGTATCCTCCTGCCCTACCCACGTACTGCAGCCCTCCTTTTTTGCCCTGGGCCTGCGGGGATTTCTGCAGCCTGTAATGGACTACCGCAGCGGCTACTGCGAGTGGGAGTGCAACACCTGTTCCACCGTCTGTCCCACCGGGGCCATCGCCCCGATTCAGCTCAAAGAGAAGAAGATGCTGCAGATGGGAACGGTAGACTTCATCCAGGACCGCTGCGTGGTATTCACCGAAGGGACAGCCTGCGGGGCCTGCGCGGAAGTCTGCCCCACCGGAGCCGTGTGGATGGCCCCCTACCAGGGTGAGCTGACCCAGCCCCTGACGGACACGGCTTTCTGTTCCGGCTGCGGCAGCTGCCAGCACGCCTGTCCGGTGGAAGGAGAAAAGGCAATACTTGTCCAGGGACTTGAAGAGCATGGAAGACGGAAGGAAAAACCTGTCGACCAGCAGGAGGAAGAAGAACCGGGTTCCCCCGGCGAGGAATTCGAGGAGTTTCCCTTTTAGCTTTTCCCGCTTATGGTGCTTTCATATTCCGGAAAATAACGTCCGATTACCTGCAGATCAAAACTCCTGAGAATAGATTCCTTGGGTTCATGTTCCAGAAGAAACTGAAAGGATTCTTTTATCAGCCGTTCTTTATCCCCGGTACCCCCCGTCAGTTTCTGAAAATAGGTATCATCCAGGCGGACCGTATGTTTTGTGACACTCCCGCCTTCCGTGACACTTACAATAAAGGTATTCTGGTTTTCTTTTCGGACATCGACCATGGCATCCCTCCATCTGCGGACTGGTATCTGCTGCTTTTAGAGGTAAGAACTATCAGTACAAACGTACAGTGGAGGCTTTGAAGGAGACAAACACCCTGGAACCGGGACTCAAACCAAGTTCCGCGCTGGATTCCCCGGTAACACGAGAGGTAAGGACAAGATTCTCCACCCTTACCGCAACATCGATAAGGGGATGAGCCTGCTCCCTGTTTTTCACCGGCGTAACGGACTCCACCGTCCCGGGAAAGTTGTTCCGGGCCGATGAATGAAGAGCCTCCCGGGAGAGGATTATCCTGTCGTAGTCCACAACGGCCTTGGTAAAATCCCCCTCCAGGTCCGGACAGTGTATCGATACCCCGTCGGACACAAAGAGCCGCTCGTCCTTCTGTCCGGGAACCATTCTTCCGGGAAGGATATTCTCCCCTGCGGGAACAACCCTGCCCTCATCCAGGTGGACCAGCCGGTCGCAGATGCGGTAGGCGAAGGGGAGGTTATGGGTGCTCACGATTATTGTTGTCCCATAAAGATCACGTATGGAGGGCAGAAGCTTTTCAAAACGCCGGACGTTCTCCCGGTCGATACTGGATGTGGGTTCATCGAAAAGGATCACCTTGGGTCTCAATACCAGGGCCCTGGCAATGGCAACCCGCTGGATCTCCCCTCCGGAAAGAGCGTTGGACCGCCGCTTTTCAAAACCCTGGAGTCCTACCACCTCCAGAGCTTCCATAACCTTTTCCCTGATCTCACAGCCGGATTGCTTTCTGATCTTCAGGCCGTAGGCAATGTTGTCATATACCGTACCGCTCAAAAGCAGGGGGTTCTGGTGCAGATAGACGGTCTGTTCCCGCAGCGCCCTGCTCCTGCTCACATCCCTGCCCTCAAAGAGAATCCGCCCCTTTTCCAGGGGCAGCAACATGTTCAGAAGCTTCATAAGGGTCGTTTTACCCGAACCGTTGGGCCCCAGGAGCACGTGTATCCTGTTCTCCTGGAAGTCGAGCTCTTCCACAATCAGGGCCGGCTCCGAGTCATAACCGAATTCTATATTCTCAGCACGAAAAACGGGATTCTCAGACATCATTCTTTACCAGGCTGTGGGTTATGATATTGATACCCAGGGCGATGGCCAGCAGAATCAGCCCCAGGGAGATCCCCAGCTCGAACTGCCCCTTGCTGGTCTCCAGGGCAATGCTGGTGGTCATGGTACGGGTATACCAGCGGATATTGCCTCCCAGCATCATGGACACCCCCACCTCGCCTACGACCCTGCCGAATCCCGCCAGAACCGCGGAGATTATGATAAAGCGGGCCTCTATTATCGACGCCTTGAGCACGTCTCCGCGGCGGGCGCCCAGGGTTATCAGGGTCTCATGAAAACGGGGATCCATTCTGGAGAGCCCTGAGTAGACAAGGGATGTCAGGACCGGCAGCACCAGGAAAACCTGGCCGATAATGATAGCCCCGGGGGTGAAGAGCAGGTTCAGCTCCCCCAGGGGACCGGAGCGGGAGATAACGGAAAAAACAAGAAGACCGATAACCACGGTGGGAACCGCCATAAGGGCGCTCAACACGGAGATTATCGGCCGTTTGAAGGGGATCCTGCCGAAATGCAGAGCTATCCCCAGGGGAATACTCAAAAGGGAAGCGAAGAATGTGGAAGCCAGGGCCAGACGCAGGGAGGTAAAGGCGATGAAAAAGACCTCCCGGTCGCCTGACACTATCAGACGCAGAGCTTCCGTAAAAATGGAACCCATGGTACTCCCGGTTCTTCCGCCTTAACGGGCGTCGGGATAGAAGAGCTGTTCGCCGCCCTTCTTGAAATCTCCGATCAGCTGCTGACCCTTCCCGCTGACAATCCAGTCAATCAGGGCCATGGCGCCGTCAAAGTTCACATGGGGGTGAAGTTCAGGATTGACCGCGATGATGCCGTAGGGATTGAAGAGGGAGGCCTCGCCGTCGAAACACACCACCAGGTCGATGGAATCCTTCATGGCGATAAAGGTTCCCCGATCGGCAAGGGTATAGCCCTGAAGGTCATTGGTCATGGTTATTACCGCGCCCATTCCCTGTCCGGCCTCTTTATACCAGGAACCTTCGGGGGTAATCCCGGCACCCTCCCAGAGACTGAGTTCCTTAAAATGGGTCCCGGAATTGTCTCCCCGGGAAACGAAATCCGCCTCGGCCTCGGCTACCAGCTTGAGTGCCTCGGCAGCAGTCCCGGCCTCTCCGATTCCAGCGGGATCATCCTCAGGTCCGAGAACAACGAAATCGTTATACATTACGTCTTTCCGGTTTACCCCGTAACCGGCGTCGACAAACTTGTCTTCCTGGGCCCGGGCATGGACAAATACAACATCCACATCGCCCTTTTCGCCAAGACCAAGGGCAGCGCCGGTTCCGACGGCGATAACATCAACGGTGTATCCCGTGTCTTTGGTGAACTCCGGCAGCAGGAAGCCCAGAAGGCCGCTGTTGTCCGTACTGGTGGTGGTGGCAAGTTTTACCCTGGGATTCTCCGGGGCGGGGGCCTGTTCTTCAACTTTTGGTGACTGGGGGCTTTCAGCGGCGCCGCCTGCAAAAAGGGACATGGAAAACACTGCAAACAGCACGACGGCAAGAGTTATTGCCTTTTTCATTTGGGAACTCCTTTCCAAATTTCGGGAGGTTGCCTGATTTCTCAGCCAGCCCTTGGACAGCCATACGACTGCCCGGGACCGGTCGCCTTAGATCCGGAGACGAATCCTTAGGCTAACGGTTCGGAGAATGTCTGAAAGGGATTGTAGTATAGGAGGATCAGAAAATCAACAAAGCTCTATATTATTTTTCCGCCAGTCGCGGCACCCTGCCGGAAATGCGGGTGACGATCTCGTAGTTTATGGTCCCCAGAACTTCGGCCTGCTCCCCGGCTCCGATGAACTGGTCAGCCTGCGCCCCGATTATCACCACCTCGTCGCCTTCCTCGACCCTGCCCCTTAAAGGGCTTACATCGATAAGGCACTGGTCCATGCAGATCGTTCCCACCTGCCGGCAGCGCCGGCCGCCGACGAGCATCTCGATGCGGTTGCTCAAGGCCCGTGCGAGTCCGTCCCCATACCCCACAGGCACCGTGGCTATCAGGGACTGACGGGAGGTAATATAACTGTGACCATAACTCAACCCGGTGCCGGGAGAAACCTCCTTTAACTGGGTTATCGCGGTTTTCCAGCTCAGAACCGGTTTAAGCTCGTCCACCCGGGGATTGCGGATTTCGGAAGAGGGCTTTAATCCATACAGGGCGATTCCCGGCCTGCAGGCATCAAAGCAGGCACCGGAGACATCAAAGATCGCGGCGCTGTTGGCCATGTGGGTCTCAAAGTCCCTGAAGTCCGCGGTCTTTTCCACCAGGTCCCGGAACCGGCCAAGCTGTTCCAGGGAATACTCCGGGTCTCCCTCATCGGCCCGGGGAAAATGGCTCATGAATCCGGCAATCTTCAATCCCGGATACCCTGCAATCCTGGCCAGCACCGTGTCGGCCTCCCGGGGGCAGAATCCCACCCTTCCCATGCCGGTATCGAATTTCAGATGCACCCTGATATCCCGTCCCTGACGAAGCGCCTCCCTGGAGAGCGCCCGGAGCTGAATGTCCGTGGCCACTACAGGCTCAAATCCATGGGCGGCGATCTCCTGCGCGGTATCTCCCAGATCCGGAGACAGGATAATAAAGCGGGCATCAATCCCGTTTTCCGCCAGCTCCAGAGCCTCCTGCACCTGAGCGACCCCGAAGGTATCCACTCCCCGGGAGACAAGATGGGATGCCACAATACGAGCCCCGTGGCCGTAGGCATCGGCCTTGATGGCGGGCCATAAAGGCCGACCGCCGGCCAGCTCCCGCAGCAGAGAAAGGTTGTGGTCAAGATTCTTCAAGGATATGTATACCCTGGTCAGGGGAAGTCTGCTCATACTTTGCTCCGTCGGGAACCAAGAATACCATAGACCCCTGCCCGAGGGGAATAGATTTACAGTCGGCGTTTTTCTGATATGATACTGACACCATGGATACACAAAATCCTGCACTGAAGATCCGCAGCGAAGTCGGCCCCTTGAAAACAATCCTTCTCCACCGCCCGGGAGGGGAGCTGGAACGGCTTATTCCCAAATACCTGGACGAGATGCTCTTTGAAGATATTCCCTATCTGGCACAGATGCAGGCAGAACACGACAAGTTCGCCGAAGTGCTGCGGGCCAACGGAGCGGAAGTACTCTATTTTGAAAAACTCCTTGAGGATATCCTTGAGGCCGGGAAGGTAAAAGAGGCTGTCATCGCAGAAATTACCGCCGGGCTCAGGGTAAACTCAGCACCCTTAAAAGAGGACATCCGGGCTCTCCTTGCAGGGATGCCCCCCAGGGAACTCACTGCGACCCTGCTTTCGGGCCTTTCAAAGAAAGAGGTGCCCCATTCCGAGGCGGAAAAGAGACTCTCCTTCTACATAAAGGACGAATACCCCTTCTATATCGACCCCCTGCCGAACCTGTACTTCTCCCGGGACTACGGGACGGTCATAGGTACCCGGCTTTCGGTGAACACCATGAAAGCCCGGGCCCGGAAACGTGAGAGCATGCTGCTGCAGCATATCGCTGAGCATCATCCCCGCTTCAGAGGCTGCAGACTCTGGCACCGTCACAACGAACCGGACAGCATCGAGGGGGGAGACATCCTGGTTCTGAATGATTCGGTCATCGCCGTCGGCTGCAGCGCCCGGACCAGCCCGGAGGGAATCGAGACCCTGGCATCCAGGCTTTTCGCAGAGGACGAAACAGTACGGGAAGTCCTGGTTATCCAGATTCCTTTTACCCGGGCCTATATGCACCTGGATACGGTCTTTACCATGGTGGATGTGGACAAGTTCACCATCTTTCCCGGCATCGCCGATTCGGCCCATATATTTCGCCTGAGCCCCGGGGGGCAGAAAAACAGGGGGGGAATCCGCATACGCCAGGAGAAGAACCTGGCCAGGACTCTGGCAAAGAGTCTGAACCTCCCCGCAGTCAGGCTTATCGCCACCGGGGGCGGGGACACCTGGAGCGCCGAACGGGAACAGTGGAACGACAGCACCAATACCCTGGCAATCGCCCCGGGCAAGGTCATAACCTACAGGCGCAACATCCTCTCCAACGAGATCCTGCGGCAGAACGGCGTGGAAGTTCTGGAGATTGCAGGGTCGGAGCTGGTGCGGGGAAGGGGCGGCCCCAGGTGCATGAGCATGCCCCTGAGGCGCAGTTCTACAGGGTAAAGCCGCCGTCCACAGTAAGGATCTGTCCGGTCATCAGATCGGCATCCATGAGCAGACTGACAATAACCTGGGCGACATCGTCGGGGCTGCAGACTTTCTTTAGAGGAGTCCCTTCGGACATCCTCGCGATATGATCCTCCTTGCCTGAAACCCAGCGGGTGGTGACGATTCCCGGAGCGACGGCATTCACACGCACCTCCGGCGCCAGCACGTGGGCCAGGCTTCGGGTCAGGGTGCTGACCCCTCCCTTGGACACACAGTAGGGTATGGAACTTCCGGTTCCCAGGGCGGCAATGGAAGAGACGTTGACGATTGCTCCTCTGTTTTTTCTGAGCTCCGCAGCACAGGCGCGGCTCACCTTGAAGGTTCCCTTGATATTTACATCGAAAATGGAATCCCAGTGCTCGTCCCGGACGGCGTCCAGATCTTCCAGAGGGATGAACTCGGTTTTACCTGCATTATTAACCAGGTAATCGATGCGGCCGAAGCTCTCAAGGGTTGCGGCTGTCATCTTTTTGACTGCATCTTCATCGGCAATACTGGCACAGAAGGATATGGCTGTGCCCCCGGCAGCCCTGACATCCTTTACCGTTTTTTCAGCTTCATCCCGGGATCGGGAATAATTAATTACACACGCAACATTCCGCCTGGCCAGCATCAGGGCTGTGGACCGCCCTATGCCGGTGCCTCCGCCGGTTATGATTGCTACTTTGTTTTCCATGGTAAAGCTCCTCGAAAATTCGTAAGGGAAAATTAATCTGACAAGATCTTAGCATGAAAGCAGGGACTACAAAAACCAGCAGACAGCACAGGGCAAGCTGCATGAGAAAGAGCTCATCTATACAATGCGCACTTTTATACACATACGACGAACATACTGCCTTTACATCCGTGCAAATTTACACAGGCCTTATCCCATAGCTCATGACGATCTGATAAAAATCGTGTAAGGTTTTTGTTAGAAACGAAAACGGAGCCGCCATGCTGAAAAAATTCATACGCTACTACCGCCCCCATCTGAGCCTCTTTGTTATTGATATGTTAGTGGCCTCCGCCATGTCGCTGCTTCTGATCTTTTTCCCCTACATAACCCGGAACCTTCTGCGAAGCTATATACCGGAAAGCAATGTTCCCATGATCATCTGGTCCCTCGCGGCGCTTGGTTCAATCTGTCTGTTCATGCTCGTTTTGAATTATATCCGGATAAAATGGGGACATATCCTGGGTGTGCGCATGGAAGCCGATATGCGGAAGGATATTTTCCGGCATGTGCAGAAACTCTCCTTTACCTGGTTTGACAACACAAAAACCGGCCACATCATGTCCCGAATCTCCAATGATCTGAACATGATCGCCGAAGTCGCCCACCACGCCCCGGAGGACCTGTTGATATCCCTGGTGGTATTGATCGGAGCATATATCTTCATGTTCAGCTTCAGCTGGCCCCTGGCGCTCATCTCGCTGATTCCCTTCCCCTTCATGCTGATCTGGGGAATCATTTTCGGCGGCCGAATGCGCTCCGGCTTCCGGAAGGTGAGAAAGGAGATCGCCGAAATCAACAGCACCGTCGAAAACTCGGTCCAGGGAATCCGGGAGGTAAAGGCTTTCGCCAATGAAGAGCTCGAAGAGGAGAAATTCCACAATTCGAATACGACCTTCCGCTATGCCAAGGAGAACGCCTACACCGCCATGGCAGGCTTCCACTCGGTAATCCATTTTCTCCGGGACTCCTACTATCTCGTGGTCGTGGGCGGCGGAGTGCTGCTTATATTTCACGGGCTTATCGAGGTCTACGACCTGCTCTCCTTTGTACTTTTTGTGGGGATCATACTGCCCCCCATCGACAGACTGATCAACTTTAATGAGCAGCTGCAGCAGGGGACCGCCGCCTTCGAACGCTTTGTGGAAATCATGGAGATTGAACCCGACATCGCTGACCGTCCGGGATCAAAAACCCTCGCGGAGCACAGCAGGGAGATTCGCTTCAGGGATGTGCATTTCAGCTATGCCGGATCCCCCGAGCCGGTCCTGAAGGGAATCAACCTGACTGTCCCCTTCGGCAGCAAGGTGGCTCTGGTGGGTGAGTCGGGAGCCGGAAAAAGCACCCTGGTTTCGCTGATCCCCCGGTTCTACGAGGTCAGTCAGGGAGAGATCAGCATCGACGGGATGGATGTGAAAAACCTGACCCAGAAATCCCTCAGGGAGCAGACAGGAATCGTACAGCAGAACGTTTTTCTCTTCGACACCTCCTTACGGGAAAACATCATGTACGGCAATCCCCTGGCAACGGAAGAGGAGATGGTCCGGGCGGCAAGCTGGGCAAACATTCTGGATTTTATTCAAAGTCTGCCGGAGGGCTTCGATACCGAAGTGGGAGAACGGGGAGTAAAGCTGTCGGGAGGACAGAAGCAGCGTATAGCCATTGCCAGGGTCTTTCTGAAGAATCCCCCCATTCTGATCCTTGACGAGGCGACATCCGCCCTCGATACCGAATCGGAAGCCCTTATCCAAAATGCCATGTTCAGGCTGGCGGAAAACCGTACCACCATAATAATTGCCCACCGGCTTTCCACCGTCAGAAACGTTGACAGAATCTATGTAATGAAGGAGGGGCGTATCATTGAAGAGGGAGCACACTCTGAACTGCTGGCATTGAAAGGGTACTATGAACGATTATATACCCAGCGAAGACTCTGAAAAAAAGTTCAACATCAAATTTTAACCAAAATATCCTCCCGCAAGGGCTTCACAAAAAAAACAAGCCTTTACGGGGGAGAATTTCATTAATCTTTTTACAAATGACGAAAGTCGAATTACAATAAAATCAAAAATAGGAGGCCCGCCGATGGAACTGACCATCAAGGAAATCCCCGCGGCATTCAAAGCCAATATACCCCAGGGGATGCGCCTTTTTGCCAAGCACGGAAAAGAGGTACTTCTCGTTGAATCTGTTTTCTGTCCCAACGGCCACAACCTGCTGGTGGACAGCGTACGTATTCACGATGAGCCCTCCATACGCCTGAATATCAGGCTGGGAAACCAGAAGGGAGTGGTGTTCCTCGACTCCTTCTGGGGAAGCCACGCGAATCTTTTTTCGTTTCTTCCCACGAAGATGGAGGCGGACAGCGCAGTGGAAGCCCACTGCCCCTACTGCGATGTTCTTCTTAACGTCAAACAGCCCTGCGAAAACAAGGATTGCGATTCCCGGGAACAGATCGCCCTCTATCTTCCGGGACGCAACAACAGGATCTACATCTGTCCCAAGGTGGCCTGCCCCCATCACATGCTGGTGGTGGAGGAGATACCCCACGACATTCTGGAAGTCATAGATGAAATCAACTACTTCGGTACCGGTCAGGACGAAGTTTTCGGGGGGATCTGATGAATTACGTTCGAATAGCCGCAGACGAGTGCAAGGGCTGCCGCCTCTGCGTGCAGAACTGTCCCAACAACTGCCTGGGAATCGGTTCCGAGATAAACCAGATGGGATATCAGGCCGCGGTCTTCAAAAACCCCAACTGTACCGCCTGCGGAATATGCTTCTACGTCTGTCCGGAACCCGGCGCCGTTACGGTGTATAAGAACGAGGAGCGGATCAATGCATAAGCAGCTGATGAAAGGAAACGAAGCAGTCATATACGGCGCCCTGCTGGGAGGCGCTACCCACTTTTTCGGCTACCCCATAACACCGGCCAGCGAAATAGCCCACGCCGCGGCGGCCTACTTCAGGGCCGCCGGCAGAGTATTTCTCCAGGGCGAGTCGGAGGTCAGCGTTATCAACATGATCTACGGTGCCGCCGGTGCCGGAGCCCGGGTCATGTCCGCCTCATCCGGGCCGGGGGTAGCCCTTATGGCCGAAGGGATCTCCTACATAGCCGGAGCGGAACTGCCCGCGGTCCTTGTGGATGTACAGCGTGCCGGTCCGGGACTCGGCAACATATGGCCGGAACAGTCCGATTACAACATGGTGGTAAAAGGGGGAGGCCACGGAAACTACCGCAACATAGTGCTGGCCCCGAACTCTGCCCAGGAGATGTGCGATTTTACCTACAGGGCTTTTGAGCTGGCGGACAAATACCGCATGCTCGTTTTCATTCTGACGGATGCCTATATCGGACAGATGATGGAGCCCGTCTCCTTCCCGGAAAAAGTACTCCACGGAGAACGCCACCCATGGGCGGTCTATGGAGACTCCCGGAGCAGGGAAAACCTTATCACCTCCATCCTGATGAACAGGGAGCTGCTGTCCCGGCACAACCTCCACCTCCAGGAGAAGTACCGGCGCATCGAGAAGGAGATATGCGATTTCCAGGAAGTACAGACAGAAGATGCCGAGCTGATCTTCGTGGCCTACGGAATCAGTTCCAGGCTCTGTTACTCTGCGGTATCCCAGCTGAGAAAAAAGGGAATAAAAGCCGGACTGCTGAGGCCCAGGACCCTCTATCCCTTCCCGCGGCAGCGCCTCAAGGAGCTTTCTTCCTCGGCAAAACTGTTTATCACCGTGGAACTGTCCAATGGACAGATGGCCGACGATGTGGAACTCGCCCTCGAGGGCCGCAGGCCTCATCTGCTGTACAACTGGATGGGCGGTGTAGTTCCGGAGGTGTCGGAGATTATAGCCCGCACCGAGTCCGACATGCAGGGGGTACCGGTATGATAGTAAAGGAAAAACCGAAAAGCTTCTACGAGGTCTTTGAACGCAAGGGCCCCGGGCAGAAAACGACCCATTACTGCCCCGGATGCGGCCACGGCACGGCGCATAAGCTTCTTGCCGAGATTATCGACGAGATGGGTATTCAGGACCGGACGGTGTTTCTCTCCCCCGTGGGATGTTCCGTCTTTGCCTACTACTATTTTGACACCGGGAATATTCAGTGCTCCCACGGCCGCGCACCGGCGGTGGGCACCGGGGTCAAACGGGTCCGGGACGATGCGGTGGTCATCTCCTATCAGGGAGACGGAGACCTGGCCGGAATCGGCACTACGGAAATAATCCACGCCGCCAACCGCGGGGAAAACATGACGGTCATTTTCATCAACAACGCCATCTACGGTATGACCGGCGGCCAGATGGCACCCACGACCCTCAGCGGACAGAAGACCCTGACTACCCCCGAAGGACGTGACCTGTCCCTTGACGGGGCACCCATCGGCATGGCGGAGGTCATGAATGCCCTTGCCCCTCCGGTGTATATCGAACGGGTGAGTCTCTCCTCCCCCGCCGGCATAATGAAGACCCGCCGGGCTTTCAAAAAGGCCCTTCAGAATCAGATCGACAAAAAAGGCTTCTCCTTCGTGGAAGTTCTCTCCCCCTGCCCCATCAACTGGAAGATGGACCCCGTCAGGGCCCGGGAATGGATGAAGGAGACCATGGAGGAGATCTTTCCCCCGGGATGTCTGCGGGACACCGCCGATCAGTGCACGCCCCACACCCTGCTGAAACCCCTGAACGACCGGGAGCTCATGGACCTTTTCCGGGTAAAAAAGGAACTGCCCCAGGTGCAGAAACAGGAACTGCCCCAGGAGCAGCACATCAAGATATCCGGCTTCGGCGGACAGGGCGTACTGTCAGCGGGAATTCTGCTGGCCAACTGCGTTATCGCCGAAGGCCTTGAAGCAACCTGGCTCCCCTCCTACGGACCGGAGATGCGCGGCGGAACCGCCAATGCCAGCGTCATTCTTTCGCAGGAGGCGATAGGTTCTCCCGTTGTCGACGAGCCGAACGTTCTCATGGCGATGAATCTTCCCTCACTCCTGAATTTCGAGGAAAAGGTGCTCCCGGGAGGACTCATAATCGTCAACTCCTCAGTCGTTGACCGCAAGGTGAAGCGAAAAGACGTCAAAGCCCTGTATGTACCCGCCTCCGAGATGGCCAGAAACGAAGGATTGATCTCAGCGGCCAATATCGTAATGCTGACGGTGTATCTGCTTGAGTCCCGGGTTGTGGATCTGGAGACCTTCAAGGCAGTTCTGCCCCTCAGCCTGAAAAAGAAGGAGTTCCTGGATCTTAACCTGCGGCTCATACAAAAGGCAGAAGCCTTTTATGCGGGCCTCTGACTCCATCTTTGTCCTGGTTATAAACCCGGGATCCACCTCCACCAAGCTGGCTCTCTTTCACGGGGAGACATGCCTGCAGAATTATACAATCCGCCATTCCGCAGAGGAGCTGAGGCGGTTCTCCTCCGTCGCCGGGCAGAAGAATTACCGAAAGGAGCTGACCGAGACCTTTATCAGCGACACGCTGCCGAAGGATGCAGAGCTTGCGGCCGTCATCGGCCGGGGCGGACTCCTGGCACCTTTGGAAAGCGGGGTCTACTCCGTGAACAGCAGCATGCTGGAGGACCTGGAAAGCGCCCGCTGGGGAGAGCATGCAAGCAACCTGGGAGCAATCCTTGCGGAGGAAATCGCCCGGCCCAGGGGCATACCCTCCTACATTGCAGACCCGGTTGTTGTGGACGAAATGCTTGACGAAGCCCGCTTCTCCGGCTGCCCGGAGATACAGCGGGTCAGTATCTTTCACGCCCTGAACCAGAAATCCGCCGCACGCAAGGCCGCAGCCCGGCTCGGCAAAAGCTATGAAGAGCTGAACCTTATTGTAGCTCACCTTGGGGGGGGGATCTCAGTTGGCGCCCACCGCCGGGGACGGGTCATCGATGTAAATAACGCCCTGGATGGGGACGGTCCCTTTTCCCCGGAACGCAGCGGAGGCCTTCCGGCAGGTCAGCTTGTCAGCCTGGCCCTGGAGTACCGGGACAGAGAAAAGGAAATCAGAAAAAAGATTGTCGGACAGGGCGGAATGGTCGCCTATCTGGGGACCAACGATCTTCAGGCAGCCCTGGAGCGCATAAACGCCGGAGACACGAAGGCAGAAGCCGTGGTCCGCGCCATGGCCTACCAGGTCGCCAAGGAGATTGCTTCCCACGGTGCAACCCTCAAAGGGCGTATCGATGGAATAGTACTGACCGGAGGAATAGCCTGCAGCGGCTATGTAACGGACCTTATCCGAGAAAGGGTCTCGTACCTCGCACCCGTGCTTGTAATAGAAGGAGAGCGCGAAATGGAGGCCCTTGCAGAGAACGCCCTTGGGGCACTGAACAGAACCCGGACGATTAAGGAGTACCGCCGGTGAAGCTCGATCAGTTTCTTAAAGTCGAAAGGAAGACGACGGTCGCAGTCCCCTTCCCCGAGGATGATGCAATCCTGAAGACCTGTAAAACAGCGGCGGATCAGGACTGGGCCAGCTTCCTTTTTATCGGAAATCCGGAAACAATCGAAAAGGCCGCCGCAAATACAGGCCTTAAACCCGGTTCCTACAAATGTGAGAAGGCGGAAAATGAGACCGAAGCCTGCGCTCTTACAGCCAGATACATAAAGGAAGGGAAAGCCCAGGTCGCCATGAAGGGACAGGTGCATACCGGGGAGTTCAGCCGCGCCCTCTTCTCGAAGGATGCCGGACTGCTGGAACCGGGCAGACTCGTCAGCCACATGGCACTGTGTCAGGTGGCCTCGTATCACAAGCTGCTCTTTCTTACGGACTGCGCCATAAACATCAGGCCGGATTACGCGGATAAACTCCGTATACTCGATAACGCCGTCGATCTTGCGAAGCGGCTCGGCATATCCAGGCCGAAGGTCGGCCTGGTGGCCCCGGTGGAAACGGTAAATCCCAAGATAGACTCAACAACCGATGCGGAGAAGCTTCGCCGTGAATATGATCCGCAAAAAGCCCTGCTGGGAGGCCCCTTCGGCCTGGATGTCGCCCTCTCTGCAGAAGCGGCGCGGATAAAAAAGATAGAGAGTCCCGTTGCTGGAGACGTGGACATTCTTCTATTTCCGGAGCTGAACTCCGGCAACGCCGTCTACAAAACCCTCACCGTTCTGGCCGGAGCGACCATCGCCGGCCTTCTGATCGGCCTTCAGGCTCCCGTGGTGCTTACCTCCCGGGCCGACAATGCTGAGACCAAACTACTGTCCCTGAAATTAGGCCTCGCCTCCGTGTAAATCCGGACACCGGGGAATGAAGCTGGACCTTTGCGCCAGATATATTACTCCCGGGCCAAAGGTTCAAGAGTCTCAACAGTTTCCTGCTCATTGATTTCGAATATGGCGACCTGCTCATGCAGAGAGTGCGTTACGGCAACCATCGATTTTACCAGGGCAAGAGACTCTTCCGCATCTCTGCTGACCCTGGTTGCCTCATCGGTCATGGAACGGGCGGCATCGCTGACCTTCGTGCTGACACTGACAAGTCCTCCGATAGCGTCTATAGCGACCCTTCCGCTGACCAGCATCTCTCGTGACCCGGTTTTTACCCCTTCGGTGATCCTGCCGATTTCTTCCAGTGAAGATAGTATGATCTCGCTGCTTTGGGACTGAACATCCACCCTGCCTTTAATATCATTCAGAAGTGTGTTCACCTGTTCTGCGGAACTCGCAATATGGGAAAACGAGGCTTCCGTCTCTGCGGAGATTGCCACAGCCCGTTCAATAGACGCTCTGACTTCATTCAGGTTTTCAGAAATTGTCCGGGACTGCAGATTGGATACTTCGGAGAGTTTTCGTATCTCTTCCGCTACAACCGAGAACCCCCGTCCTGCATCGCCGGCGTGCGCTGCTTCTATGGCGGCGTTCATTGCCAGAAGGTCTGTCTGCGATGCAATCTGCTTGATCGTCGTATTTGCATCAATAATCGCTTCTGAACGAGCGCTCAAGGTGTGTACCGTCTCTTTCAGTTCATCAAGCCGGGACCTCCCGTTACTTGTTACCTGCTGTAAATGGTCCGATTCGACTGCGCTCCGTCCAAGATTTTCTGCAGTCTCCCGAATGCTTTCGATCAGTGCGGTAATGGAACGATTGCTTTCCTCCACCGTTGAAGACTGCGTGTTGATATTCGTATCCTGTTCTTCGATAGTCCGTTCGATCTCCTCCATATTCGAGGAAACTGTCGTTATTATATCGCTCTGCCGGGAAATGACCTCTTCTACCTGAGATGAGAGCAGATTAATCTGTCCGGCGGAATGACCCGTTACTGTCATGGAATCCAGCAGACGGTCTGTACCGGTTAAGGTTTCCTGTGCACCCTTCCGGGTATTGAATACGATGGCCGAGAGATTTGCGAGAAAATCATTGAAACTTCGCCCCAGAGCACCGATCTCATCCCGGTATTTCGTTTCCAGACGAATGGTCAAGTTTCCATTGGAGACGTCCTTCATGGCATGAAATATGGACTGAACGGCATTCGTAAAGCGATTACTGTAAAGAATTGAGATCAGTAGACTCACTGCCACAGCCACAAGGGAGGCGGAAAAAAGGACGTTTCGCAGCCGATCGCCTACCGAGTCGCTCGTCTCGGTTACAGCATAAATATCATCCGTCAGTATTCCGTCCAGTGCCCCCACCGCCCGGGAGATCGTGGTATAGGTCGTCTGTAAAGTCCGAGCCGGCTGCTGCAGCACAATGCGGAAATATTCTTCATTGAAGACTGCTGAATTGTCGTTTGATCCCGTTGCATCCGTTACCGGAGATGAAACATTGCCAAGGGCCTGCCCGACGGAACGGGACAGAATCTGTTGCCTCCGTTCGATGACGGGAAGCAAATTGTTCTCGAATGTTTCGAGATACGAACCTATGCCGGTGTTTAAAACGAATACCAGGGTCTGTTGGACTTTCGGCATGCCCTTTCGATCAAAACCGCCATTCTCGCTGAAATACGATTTCAGGCGGGTATACTCCTGGATTCCTACCTGATTACGGTTTTCAATCAGAGACTGAATATTGTTCTGCACATTATCGACCATAGCAAGGGCGTCACGATACGACAGGATGCGGCGGTTGTCTTCATCGATCCGATCGATGCCCCGGGAGAGAGAGTGAATACCCCAATATCCCGCACCGGCTATAACTACGATAAGCAGAACTATACTGAGAAAGGCGGAAATCAGCTGAAAACGTATACTTCTCACTCCGTCACCACCGGTAAACCTGCAGACAGCCAGCCCCCGTTCATACCGCCGGCAAGGGAGACTGCTTCAAACCCCATCATTCTCAGAACTCCGACTACCTGTCCCGCCGCCTGACCGCTGTAACAGGTCACAAGCAGACTCCTGTCTCTGGGGAGTTCATCCAGGTGATGCCCCACGTCAAACCACCAGATGTTCACAGCTCCCTCGATGTGTCCCCTGGCAAAATCTTCTGCCCGTCGAATATCCAGGACCATAACCGGTTCGTTATTGCTTAAACGCTCATGCAGGGCAGAAGGAACAATGATATTTTTATTTTCGTTTGATAAGCCGAGGAAGTATTGCTGCCCGGCCTCTTCCAGAGCTTCTTCCCCGGCTACAACCTGGGAGAGGAGTTCCAGGATCTCGGTATCCGACATTTCCTGGAACTCCGTCTGAGAACACCCAGGCATGAACAGGAAAAATGCAGGCACGGCAAGGAACAGCAGAAAACGTTTACTCATTGAAAATTTCATAGCTCAATTTTACGTGCAGGTGGTGATTTTCGCAAGAAAATTACGATTTATTCGAATCCGCAGGAGTGGCTGAAGGACCTCAGCCCACACGAGGCGGCAAAGTGGCAGCGTCGACGGTATATGCAAGTCACCAGCGGAGAAGTTTCAAAAATAGCCTGCGCCTCCGTATAGCCAGATATCAGCTATGGGTGCCCTCCTGCAATTGCTTCCCTGGCTGCTTTCTCTATTTCATCATCGATTGCATCATCAAAAGAGAAGGAGTAAATCTTCCACTCGTTATCCGGTTTATAGAACTGGAACTCCATTCTTAAGGGTTGTCGATCATGCAGGGCAAGATACGTTAAATGCACAAAACGGTCAGCTATACTGACTGCGCCGAGGAACTCCTCACCGTAATACCGGCCTACCAGGCCTTGCACACCTGTAAGCTGGTTCTGCAGATTCCGGACAGTATCCGGTGACGAGCTGATCCACCTGTTCGTACTGTAAATGCTCTCCAGTGCTTCAGCATACCTTTGAGAAGCATAGAGCTGAAAAAACTTTTCCACCTCGGCCGAATAGTCTGCAAGCAGCAGTGATGCCGACAAAAACATGATCAGTATCGGAATAATCTTTTTCATGTGTTTTCTCCTCCTGCGATAGACATATTCTACCCGCTTTCGCCGTTCGACGGAATCCGGCCATGGCATGGTTGACCGGAGGAGAAAAATACTCAAGCCCAGATGATATCTCGATGCATTGCCGGTTCCAGCGGAAAAGCTCCGGCCAAAGTCTACATGCAATACACGGATTTTACCGTGATGTATCCCTGCATCCTCCCTCCCTTATATATTTCGAACAGAGGATGCGTCAGGTATCTCCTTCTCTGCATTACAGTGCTCGCAGTAGGGAAGCAGCGAATGCCGAATTCCGTGGCATTCCGGACATTCCTCAAAAAGCGGAGTACCGCAGGCCGGACACGAGTAGGGCCTTTCTTCCTCAGCCTTATTCGGAAGGACAATCTTGTTTACCGTCCGCCTGGTCCAGAACAGAAACCTGCGAGGACCCGTTCGGACCGGATACTCACAGACAGGGCAAAGAAAACGTTCATAGGCTTCACGGTATTGTCTGGTCAGCCACTGGGTCCTGGGAAAAGCTGCAACACGAATAAAGTAGATCAGGAGCTTGACCACGGCGATCAGAAGTCCGATCACGAGTACGTACTTGAAATACCGTGTAGGAAAATACTCATGGATTACGAGAGATACCTTCAGCAGTACCGCTGCTCCGTAACCTGCGAAAAGAGGGAAATAAATGCTGTCGCGTTTTTTTACAATCAGAAACGCTCCGGCAGCCAGAAGCGGAACCAGTATCAGAAGTTGCAGCATGGCAAGACGTAAATCATGATTTTCCTTCAGCCGCTCATACTCGCTTCTGGCGGGTTCACGCTGACCTTCGATTTCTTTTTCCAGATCCAGTCTTTCGGACTCTAATCCCCGCTTCTGATCCATGAGTTCTGAAAGCTCTTCATTGTACACCTGATACTTCTCCTGGCTGTCAAGAAAACTTTCGAGGCTCTCGGACAGATTGATCTGCTCTGCTTCGGGCAGCACAGCCGATTCTTGCACTGTGACTTTCTGTAGTTCGATCAGCTGATTGATGGTTTTCTGAAGATTCTGAGAACTGTCGCTTACAATCTGCATCTCCTCCCGCTTACTGGCTATATCGCGATCAATTTCCGCAATGCTCTCCGCAAGCCTCCCCTCCTGCTCCACAAGGGCCTGATCAACGTATTCTTTTTCTATCTCGCTATACCGGGGACCCTGTATCGACTCAATATCCCCGACAAGAAATCCGAGAACCCAATATACGAGTATGGCCAGAATCACTGTAAAAAGACGTATCGAGAAGCGATGAATCCAGGGACCCCTGGGCTTTGGTGCTGTTTTCATTTTACCTCCTGCACCAGGAAAGTATATATCTATAAATGAAAACATGAATACCATGCAGATATTTCCCGGGGTTCTTCCAGGATACACTGCTTTTGAAGGACTGCTCCGGCTTTTTCGTCTCGTTGCTCACTAATCCGGAAACCATGGCTATTGACTATCCTTTATCACCAGCTTGACATGTTTTGTCATTCGGTTATCTACTTTTGCATATACGCCCAGAGAACCTGAAGCCCATGAGTTTACAAAGGAAATGATACAGTTTATGAACAGAAACACCATATCAAGTATCGAAAAAGCTTTCCTAAAAGAAACAGGTACGTCTGAAAACTCCCCGGACCCGTCCTATATAGTTGTTGATAATTTTCCTAAACTGGGGCTGTTGACTTCCCTGAGATTTCTGGAGTGGGCTTCGGAAAACCCCCGGGGAATCATCAGCCTTCCCACAGGAAAGACACCGGAGTATTTTATCAAATGGACGGCACATCTGCTTGATGTCTGGAACGAAAAACCGGGGATAGCCGTACGTGAAAAGTACGGGCTCGCCGGTGTAAAAAAACCTGACCTGAGAGGTTTACGCTTCGTTCAAATCGACGAGTTTTATCCCATTAATTCCGGTCAGCACAACAGTTTTTACAATTATGTAGTCAACTATTATATCAAAGGTTTTGGCCTGAATATGGATAATGCTCTGCTGATTAATTCAGACGAGATTCCCCTCGCGGAAGGCAAACATTATTCAGAGATCTTTCCGGACCTGCGGGTCGATCTTTCTCTGCGGTATCGGGAATGCAGGAGCTCGCTGGAACAATTACAGCAGCGATCGATATTCATGATCGATCAGTGGTGCAGTGATTATGAGAAACGGATACGTGATTTGGGAGGCCTGGGATTTTTTATGGGCGGCATCGGACCTGACGGCCATATCGCTTTCAACACCCGCGGGTCCGATCAGTATTCCACCACACGATTGACAGAGACTAATTTCGAAACCCAGGCGGTGGCAGCCTCCGACCTGGGAGGGATTGAGATCTCTTCCAACAGGCTGGTAATCACCATCGGTCTGGAAACCATCACCTGCAATCCGGACACGGTGGCTATTATCATTGCAGCAGGCGAAGCTAAAGCCGGAATCGTGAAAAACTCTATCGAGAGCCCCATAAACAATATTTATCCGGCCACAGTCCTTAAAAGACTGCACAACAGCAGGTTTTACCTGACCAAAGGGGCCGCATCGAAACTCAGCGACACGATGGACGCCTACTATGGAGAAGGAGACTGGAACCCGGAAAAATCCGACAGAGCAGTCGTTGATCTATGCAGAAAGAATAATTCCTATGGCCATCATATATCCATCGAAGATCTGCGGCATGATCGGTATTGTCGTCACATACCTTCACTGGACAAGAACACAGTGCCTTCGGTTCAGAAGAGTATCATCGAAAAAATAGAGCGGGGACTGGGACAGGAAAAAAACCAGGTATTCCTCCATACCGGACCGCACCACGACGATATCATGCTGGGGATACTGCCCTACATAGCAACCCATATCAGCGAAACATCCAACCAGTTCCATTTTTCAATCCTGACGTCCGGGTTCACCGCTGTAACAAATCAGTTTATCATCACCGCACTCACCGACACGATCAGTTTCATTGACGACGGACTTATCCAGATGATAGCCTATCCCGATTTTTTTAAAGTCGGGTATAAACATAAATGGGACAAGGATGTATATCACTATCTTACCAAGGTAGCTGCCGGGGAAGAGTACGAACTGCGTCGCGGCCTGTGTCACCGAATCGTACGGGCAGTGGTGGAAATATACAGCATTAAAGACGCAGAGCACCTTAGAGAAACACTGAAGAATGTCATCCATCTCTTACAAAACAGCTACGACGGGGAGAAGAACCCTCCTGAAATACAAAAACTGAAGGGTATGCTGCGGGAATTCGAGGAGGAACTGGTCTGGGCGCATTTCGGCGTGCAGGTAAAAAATGTTCATCACCTCAGGCTGGGATTCTATACCGGAGATATGTTCACCGAACAGCCCGAACAGAGTCGTGACGTGGCCCCCATTCTGGACATGTTGAAAGAGATTCATCCCACGGTCATCAGCCTGGCCTTCGATCCCGAAGGCAGCGGTCCCGATACACATTACAAAGTACTGCAGGCCATCGCCGCCGCACTACGCGAATGGAGCAAGAAAGAGGACCTTTCCGACCTTCGGATCTGGGGCTATCGTAACGTATGGTACAGGTTTCATCCCGCAGAGGCTGACTGCATCATTCCGGTTTCCCTCGATGAGATGGCAGTAATGGACAGCCTGTTTAGCAATTGTTACCTCAGCCAGGTAGATGCATCGTTCCCCAGCCACGAGCTTAACGGGAAGTTCAGCCATCTGTCACAGAAAATATGGGTCGAACAGTTAAAAGATATTCAACTGCTCCTTGGAAAAGACTACTTCTATCAGAATGAGAACCCGAAAATCCGTTCAAGTCATGGAATGATCTTCCTCAGGGAGATGAACCTGGAGGAGTTCCTGACATACGCCCGCAAGTTGGAAAAATCCATCGACGGAAATTTCTGAGCATGTACAAACCAGGACATCGCGGACTATCAGCTGACCACATCCTTTACAGTTTCAACTCATCCTTACAGGTCATGATATCCCAGACCTTCCGGTCCTTCGTATCTGCATAACCGTCTATATCTTCAGATTTGAGCCATTGAGAGGGACCCAGGCGGAATGTAACGGGCTGCGCTTCCCATATTCTGCACTCAGCCTCATTCTCAAAGCACTTTGACGTAGAGACACCTGTCATCGCCATCGTCATAATAATCCTTCTGCACCGCTTCCAGGATATAACCCTGTTTTTCATGAAATCTGCGGGTGGGGGCATAGAGCATGCTCGAGGAGGTTTCGATATATGTCTTCCTTCCCCCGAGCGTTCTTATGTGGTCTTCGGTCTGTTCAAGCAGCATCCCGCCGATACCCCTTCCCCTGAGCCTGTCATCGACGGCAATCCAGTAGATGTCCCAGCGGTTGAGGGTCATCGGTATGGGGCCGTAGCAGATATACCCGGTAAGACGGCTTTTTTCCCGAGCGGTCATGAAATAGTAGCCGCTTTCATCGCCCTTTTTCAGTGCTTCCTGCACCAGCTCCAATGCCACATCGATCTCCCGGGCTTGAAAATAACCCGAGGATTCGAGAACTTCCCGTATCCGTTCGTCATCACCGGGAAGGAGCTCTTTCCTGATTACGATATTCATCTTGTCCCACCCGAAGATGCTACAATCCGTTCAATCATCTCTTGGTATGATACACCCGCTTTCGCAGCCGCTTCAGGAAAACCCGCTCCGGGAGAAATGCAGGGGTTCGCGTTGACCTCCAGGACATGGGGCTGTCCCGTTTCATCCATCCGGAAATCAACCCGGGCATACCCGTTCAGACTGAAGAGGCCTGCGCATTCCCGGGCAATCGCGGTGAGCTGCTGCAGCATGGGATCGTCGTCGGAACCGAAATCAAAACTACGCAAGGAGTTCTGATACGATTCACAGGATTCATCCCATTTCGCTCTGTAATCGAGAAAAGGATTGTGCTCATCTTTCCCGCTGTAGATGATCTCAGAAGGAGGGAGAACCTCCCATGAGTCTTTTCCGTCGGAGAGAAGGGCGATATTTATCTCCCGACCAGACAGAAACCGCTCGGCGAAAAAACCCCTTCCCGACGCCGCGAGGAGTTCATCGAGTTCTTCTTCCCGGGAGACCTCGACAACGGAATCCGAGGTCAAACCTGCCGAGCCGTGTTCCCACACAGATTTGACAATGTACCGCCCCGGGAAAAAAGTGCCTGCAGCAAGCCCGCCGGCCTCATACCAGAAGGGAGTCGGAATCCCCTGTCGAAGCATCATCCTTTTTGAAATTATCTTGTGAGAGGTCAGGTAGAGAGCATCCGCGCTGCAGCCCGTGTAGGGAATACCCTCCTGTTCAAGGATGTGGGGAAAGAGCGATATGAACCGGCCTTCTCCCGCAGAAGGGTCGAAAAGATTAAAAATCAGACTGCCCCGGTGTGTTCCCAGGGTTCTCCGGAATTCAACCAGGTTCATGTCGGCCTCGAGTTCCCGGGTTTCATACCCGAGCTCTTCCAGTGCGGTGCTTACCGTTTCCGCCTGGTAGAGGGTATCCTGATCGTCGGCGCCCGCCATGCCGGCGGGCCGGCAGAAAAGGATTGAGATTTTTCTAGAATTCATGCAGAACGATTTTTCCATTGTGCTCTCTTTCAAGGGCGGAAGTCATGATCTCCCTGATCAGCGCTTCATAGCTTATCCCTGAAAGACGACACAGGATCGGCAGATCGGAATCGACAGGATGAAGACCGGCGAGGGGATTTACCTCGATAAAACTGGGCCGGTTCTCCGCATCCAGCCGCAGGTCGATCCTGCCTCCGTCCCTGCACCCCAAAGCTCTCCAGGCGGCAAGTGCAAGGTCCTTGCATGCTTCTCCCAGCTCCCCATTAACCAGGGAATACTCAACCAGTTCACGGTAGTTTTTTTTCGTTTCATATGAGTAAACCACCCCCGACGACTCTCCCTGAAAAACCACTTCCATCGGCGTCAGCGCTCTTGCCCTATCGCCGGTACCGAGGACCCCCACGGTAAATTCCCGGCCGGGAAGAAAGGTCTCCACGAGAACGGGCTGCCGGAATTCGACCAAAAGATCGCTGCAGAGCTCCCGCAGTTCCCCTTCATTGTGAACCAGAGATCTGCTGCTGATTCCCTTACCGGTTCCCTCCGCGGCAGGCTTCACGAACAGTGGGAAAGCGAGGGAATGCCCGTCCAGGTCCGAAAGGGTTTTAACCACGATGAAATCGGGAGTCGCTATCCCCAAATTTTTAAGAATGTGCTTCGCTATCCCCTTGTGGAGGGTGATTCCGAGAACCAGCGGATCAGAAAAGGTATAGGGGATTCGATAGGCATCCAGGAGGGCGGGTATCTGGGCCTCTCTCCCCAGACCGTGCATGCCTTCAGAGATATTGAAAACAATATCCCATCGTTCACCCGCGGCGAGCTTTCCGACGAGGGATTCAATTCCTCCTATCCGGACCGGGGCATAGCCCAAAGTGCGCAGGCTTTGCTCCAGGGCATCGATTGTTTCAGGAGAATCCAGTTCCGCCGTCTCTTCCGGACTGTAATTCCTCGCAAGGTATTCCGCCTGCAGGTCGTAGGTGAGACCTACGCACAGTTTTTCCGGTCTTCTCTTCTCAGAGCCTTCCGACCAGAAGTCTGTAGAACTGATATCTATCGGCCTAGAGGCTGTCGTCAGGATACTCATAGGTTTTCCCTTCATAATTTCTTAGAGTCAGTTTTCCGTTAACCGTTCCCTGAATGTAGTCAGGACTAATAGGAATCTTTCCGCCTCCCCCAGGAGCATCTATGACGTAGTGGGGGACCGCGTATCCCGAGGTAAAACCCCTGAGGCTGCGGATGAGCTCTATCCCCTCTCTCACGGTGGTCCTGAAATGGGCCGAACCTGCAATGGGATCGCACTGGTAGAGATAGTAGGGCCTGACCCTGATTATCATCAGCTTATGGAAGAGATTCATCAGGGTCTCTGAATTATTATTGACCCCCTTGAGAAGAACGGTCTGACTGCCCAGGGGAATTCCAGCGTCCGCCAGACGACTGCAGGCTTCGCTCGACTCCGGAGTGATCTCATCAGGATGTGTTGCGTGAATACTCATCCACAGCGGATGGTACTTTTTCAGCATCCTGACAAGGGATTCCGTAATCCGCTGGGGCAGGACCATTGGGACCTTCGTTCCCAGCCGTATAATTTCCACATGCGGAACTGCCCTCAGACTACTCAGAAGATACTCGAGGCTCTTCTCGGGCAAGGTCAATGGATCTCCGCCGGAGACAAGAACGTCCCGCACCTCCCCGTGGGCCCTGATATATTTCAGAGCTTCATCCCAGTCTTTCCTTCCCATAGCTCCGTTGCCGTTGCCGACGACACGTGAGCGGGTGCAGTAGCGGCAGTTAACCGAGCATGTGTTGGTTGCCAGAAGGAGGACCCTGTCGGGGTAACGATGAAAGAGCCCGGGAGCAACACAGTGGCCCTCTTCATTCAGCGGATCGACCGATTCTCCGGGGGAGGAGACAAATTCGGCCAATCCGGGAATAACCGTCTTCCGAAGAGGCTGCAAAATATCCAGCGGATCGATAAGTGAGGCGTAGTAAGGCGTCAGCGAAAGCGGAAGCCTTCTTCCCGCAAAAACGAGTGCGTCCTTTTCATCGTCGGAAAGACAGAAGATACGCTCCAGCCCCTTCAGGGTATGGATTCTGTTCCTGAACTGCCAACGCCAGTCATTCCATTCGTCATCACGGGTATCCGGAAAATATCGAGCTCGGAAAGAGGATGATCGACGGCTGATGATGGGAAAAAGTTCAGCAGTATCCCCCTGGCTGGGTAGAACGCTGACTAGACCAGGAGGCTCCTCGTCTTCGGCAGTGGGAACCGGATCGGAGAATTCAATTTGGATTGTGTTCCTTTTTACTGAAGCAGGTTTGGTTCGGGTACAACCCGAAAAGGTGTAACCATTTTTACTGTTCATTGATTTTCTAATCCCTATATCCCGTGATAATCCATTGATTACCCGGAATGGAAAAGAAAATACCGCAACCAGGTTGCGTCGGTAAAAGCCGATTCTGATCACCAGAAACAGACTATTTACCTACGTCTAAATTCATCTTTTTTGAAAATATGTCAATATTCTTGCCGTAAATAATTGCATTATTTCATTTCGGTAAATCCACTGCTTTCCTGCTGTCCGCATCCCGCAACAGACCGGCTCCTTCCGCAAATCCCGTAAAGAAATGCCTCGCGTTCACGCCCAAGACACGGTTATCGTAACCGCCCTCCTGGACGACCAGGGTCGGAATCTTCAGTTCTCCAATCTGCAGTCCATTCCTGAAAAAATCCCCTGACCTGAGATGCCAGGTACCCGTCGGATCACCTTTCGCGGTGTCAAGGCCGAGGCAGACGATCAGATAGCGGGGCTTGAACCGTCTGACCGCGTTGAGAGCCCGGGAGAGAGTCTCCAGGTACTTCTGACCATCGACATTTTCCGGGAGCGGGTAATTGATGTTGTATCCCTTCCCTTCCCCCGATCCCCGTTCGTCCCTGAAACCGGAAAAATAGGGATAGGCAAATCGGGGATCTCCGTGCAGGGAAATGGTCAGAACATCCGGTCTTTCATAGAAAATATCCTGATTGCCGTTTCCATGATGATAATCTATGTCGAGTATGGCCGTCCTGCCGTACTGCGCAAAGCGATAAGCCGCGGCGGCGGCGGAATTGAAATAACAGAAGCCCCCGAATGCCTTTCTCTCCGCGTGGTGTCCCGGAGGTCGGATCAGCGCATAGGCGGCCCTTCTTCCTTCGAGGATGAGGTCCGCCGCGGTCAGAACGCTGTCTACCGCTGACCTGGCGGCTTTGTAGGCATTCGCGTTCAGGGGGGTGAAAGTATCTATGCAGTAGTAACCCGCTCTGATTTCAAGTTCCTTCGGGGGCCGTGAGGTATTCCTGATCGGGAAAACATAGGGATATACAGATTTTCCGGTTCCTACGGCCGCACAGGCTTTCCTGATATAGCTGAGATACCCTCGGTCATGGATCCGGGAGAGGACCTTCATCCCCTGATCCTTCGGAGCGAATTCGTGAAAAAGATCGGTCCTGATCAGTTCATCCAGTATCGTTTTCACTCTGACGGGGGATTCCACGTACCCCCTCTCCCTGACATGGTGAATCTCGTGCTTCCGGTTTACAACCAGAGCGATCTGGTGGTCAGGTTTTACACTCCGGCGCACACCGATAAGCTTTCCGGAAACGTAGCGCGGCTCCCTAACCTTTACAGGATCATCCCTGAAAGAATCCGTCACCATTTTTATATACGCATCATCGCAGACATCTCTGTACTTCGTCCGGAGGATCGCCTTTATCGCCTTGCGGGCTGCTGCCCTTCGCAGGGGAGTTCCGGAACCCAGATCGTCGTACATAATAAAGGGCGGACAGGTATCCTTCGGCCCGACCGGGGTTTCATATTTTGTTCCGATTATCGGGAAAGCGCCGAAATTCTCGTAGAATCTGAGCCGGGACCGATTCTGCTCGATCAGCCCCTCTTCTCTGCAGATTTCAGGCCCGTCCGGGAGGCATTCGAAGAGAATACCTTTAAGACCGATCTCCACGGCCTCCTCCCTGACCCTCTTATACAGAGAGGAGCCCAAACCTCCCCGTTCACCGGCCTTTGAAGCGATGTAATCGAGATAACCGTAATCCAGGCCCGGCAGGGTAGACAGCACGGCGAATCCCTGCACAGTTTCATGAAAATCTTCTATTACAAAGATCACGACCTTCTGCCTGTTTTGTACCGGGTCTCTGAGGGAATCGCGTATCTTTTCGAATTTGGCGGCGGAAGTCCCGGGGAACTGCTCGAGAAAGATGTGCTCGATCTGCTCGATCGCCCGGATATTCCTGGGATAAATGGCATCATATATGCGCCGTATCTTGAACATAGTTTTTTCCCTTCTGTACACTATGAATAATCGTCTCAGTATGCTGAGTCCAAATTTCCGAACAGTTCTTTCCAAGAACTAAGGTGGTATCCCCGATATATGATACCATATACAAGGAGATCAAAGTTAGACAAAAGTTCGATGAAGAGTTCAAAGATAAGGTAGCCGTGGAGGCGCTGAACGAGGAGAAACCCCTTCAGGAGATTGCTGTAGAGTATGCGGTCCATCCGAACCAGATAAGGGCATGGAAGAAGCAGCTGCTCCAATTGCTGGTTACATGGTATTTAGGTATGTACAAGCAGTAAGTCTTTATAGATATTTATTCCAAAAGCTATTTCTAATACTTCATCATCACGCAAGTCCTGTTCATTTTTTATATATTGCAATTCTGTTAATGCTGTTCTACCTTTCTTTACGATTATATTTCGTTCTTTTCTTTTAAAATCGACTAAGAATGGGGAATGTGTTGCAATAAATAGATAGTTTGTTTTCCCTATCTCCAATAGTTCTTCCCTAAGATCTCTTATTCCGGAAGGGTGAAGATGTGCTTCTGGTTCATCAATCAATATTAAATCATTTTCTTTATTTAATTCTCTAGTTTCTATAGATAAAGACAATATTAAAGAAATAAACTGCTTGAATCCCTCACTTCGATTTGTCATTTTATGAAAATTATACTGATTATCAGAACCAGAATCTTTAACAGATACTACACATAACTTACTATCATTTATCTCAATATCAAACTCAATGTTATGTCTCCATATCTTTTGAATATATCTAGTAGTCGCCTTTGATAGCTTTGTCATCATTTTACGTCTAAGCTGATCATTAGTGATTCTATTTATTTCATCTGCAATCTTTTGTTTAGTTTTATAACCCGATATTGCAAATATATTCCGCAGAGGTATGTTTACTGTTGGATTATTCTTAAAATCTTCTAGTTTAACATTAGATATTAAGTACTCTTCAGATGGTTTCCAGAATGAAACTTTTGGTTCCTTACTTTTTACAATTTTAACAAGACTATTATTTATAATCTCTTTTAATACTTCTTCGCTCAATTCTTCTTCATTAGCATCATTTTCTTTAATCATTTCAATCTTGTATATTTTATACTTTTGAGGTTGACCATTAACATTTTTCGTTGCAACTTCTTCACTTATTTTTATTTTTGACGTAATATTGACTATACTGTAATGATAAACTTCGTTAAAGTTTTTGTCGTCACTTCCAAGGTATACATTTTTAACTAAATCTTTTATCTCAAAGTCTAAGATATCGCCATTCTTAAACATTTCTCTTATTTCTTTTAAATATTCATTTTTAGAATCAAATTGAAGATTGAACCATAAGTCAACATAATTATTTTCTTCATCTTTTTGATTATGTATTATATCGTAATCACATTCATATGAAGGTGTCCGAAACATTGATATTGCCTGTAAAATATTACTTTTACCAGATTCATTTACACCAATTAACATAGTTGTATGACTATCACCATATTTTTGACAATCAATTTCCAAGTACTTTATGGATTTATAGTTTTCAATTACTATTTTTGTTAGTTTCATGCTTCTCATAGTCCTTACTTATACTCATCATATAATATAGTTTTAAATATAACAAAGAATTTTTAAACAATCCGTATGCATTAACAATATATCACTTTACTATATATTCTCTACTTTCTCTTTTCCCAAATTGGATATAACATCCAATTGAGCTGCGTGGCGTGAAGCTGGCATGTGTTTGTGCTGCAACTATCTTGCAGTATAACTCCACTTATTCACCAGAACAACTCAAAACTAATGTTCCTCGTTCCCGCCTGGTGCACAAACCATGACAGTAGCCACATCTGCTCCAATTGCTGGTTATATGGATTTATTTAAGTGCATACTGAAGATCATGTATTCTTATAGGGGGATATCCGGATTTAGTGAATAAATCATTAGTGTCTCGATAAAACATCGACAGAATTACTGGTTTCACTTCGCTATTAATAATTTCAGCGACTTCATCATTGAAATCATCATCATTTTTAATATAGTTATTCTTTAAAGCTGCAAAATAGAGAACTTTAGTTTGAACTACTAGTTCATCTTTATCTTTTTCTGTACCTTCAAAACTAATTCCGATGGACGAAAAAAACATTTTATTATCGTTACTTAATGTCCATTCTGAATTGTAACTAATAGTATACGTATCTTCTCTTTCTGGAATATTAGGCGTAAATACTTCGAAATTTAAAGATTGAAGTAAAATATCTATTATAGGAAACTTTTCTTCCATGACTAATTCCAATTCTCCTTCAGAAAAAGTGCTTCAAATCTTTTTTCAGACTCTTCGGTTGCGCGGATCTTTTTATCATTTTCAAAAACGATCTCAACGGTTCTTTTTGTCTTCTCAAAATATCTCATAAAGGAACTGTATTCTATTTCACTAAATGAATGCTTCTTTGTGAAAAAAATAGCAGGTGTATATCCTAGAATATTTGATAGTTCAGTTATTTTATCAATAGTAAAATTTCGGTCACCACTAAGTAGCTTTGTGATAGCGGCCTTTGATACACCCATTTTCTGAGACAACTCAGTTTTACTGATTTTCTCATTTTTCATAAGTCCATAAATTTTACCGGTAACAATATTTCTAAAACTTTCTTTCTTTATATCTATTGATTCTTTTCTATTTTCAGCTTCTCTTTTCAATGCGCTTATTCCGCCCATAATACACTCCTTCAATCCTTTTTGAACGACTATTACAATAAAGAGTTTTCTGTCGTCTCATGTTTTCAAGATCTTTCTTAGGCCATTTCCTTTTGTCTTTTTTAAAGCCATAAACTGCTACTAAATTGTATGGTTTTGAGTCCCATATGCATGCAATTCTATATGGTTTTATTTTTATTTCCCATACGTCATCCTCAACAGGTTTAAACTTTTCTGGGTGCGAGTAAAACATTGGATTCGAGTTAATTGCATTTAAGACAGAAATAAGTTTCTTTCTATATTTTTCATTACCGAATTCCCTGTCCATAAACTCATATACTTGAGTTGTTGCATTCTCCTTTCCAAATACACGGAAACCAAAGTTATCTTTATAAATTTCTTCGGTACATGTTAACATAAATATTAACTCGTTCCTTCTATAATGTCAATAATCTTGTACTAATAGACATATTAGCTATTTTGGAGCTTTAAATTCCATATAACATCCAATTGAGCTGCAAACCGTTAAGCTGGCGCGTATTCTTGCGTAAGCAAGAATCGTGACAGTAGGTTTGACTGCTCCAATTGCTGGTTATGTGCTGCAACTACCCTTTCAGCAATTCATATAACCTTTTATTCACATAGATTGTCTCTTTCCAAGATTTGAATGATTCTAATACTCCTATCTCTTCTAATTGCTTAAGATATTTGCTTGCGGTTCTTCTTTCCGCAATATTTGCGTTAACCAAAAATTCAATCTTAGTGTAGGGTTGTATAAATAGAATATCAATTAATTCTTTTGAGTAAGTCGTCTTTGGTAGTTCATTCTTACATTTTTCAGTCGTTTCATTAATTAAATCTACAATACTTGAGATCATTTTTAGCGTTTCAACTGAAGTAATTTCGACTGCTTTCAGCATATAAATTACCCATGCTTCCCATCCATTCTTATCTTTTACATTCTGTAGCAGATCATAATATCTATTCTTATTCTTTATAATATAATCACTCAAATAGAGAATCGGTTTATCCAATAGTTCTTTTAGTATTAGATACAATACATTTATTATTCTTCCTGTTCTTCCATTTCCATCATAAAAGGGATGGATCGACTCGAACTGGTAATGTATGATTGCCATTTTTATCAGTGGGTCAATATCATCCGTTTGATTTATGTAGTCTTCAAGATTCTTTAATAATCTATTTATTGATTCTTCATTATCTGGTGGTGTATAAACAGATTCACCTGTTTGTTGGTTTACAAGCGTCGTACCAGGAAGTTTTCGTATTCCTGCATTATTTCCCTCTAATTCATTCTGTATTCGAATCATTATATTAGTTGACAGGAATCCTTTTTCTTTTAATTCATTAAAGCCAGTCCATATCGCTGATCTATAGTTCAATACTTCCTTAGTTTCTACATCAATTTCTTTAACGCTATCGGCCAATGCTTTGTATAATTCATCCTGAGTTGTTATTATGTTCTCAATCTCTGAACTTGTTTTTGCTTCTTTTAAGATTATTGAACTCAATAAGATAGAATCGTTCGGTAAGAGTGAACAGTATCCTTTTAATCTGGCCAGTTCACGGTTAGCTCTGATCGCCTGATTTAGTATTGTCTTTGTCTCAATATCAGCTTCCGGCGGTAAAAGAGGAAGATCATTATTTGGTTTCGAACCATCACGCTTCATTCATGTACATTATAGCACATTTCTTGCACATTACAAGCGTTTCATGTACATTACATGCACATAACATCCAATTGAGCTGTGTGGCGTTAAGCTGGCATGTGTTCTTGCGTACGCAAGAACCGTGACAGTAGCCACATCTGCTCCAATTGCAGGTTATGTTGCTGAATTGTAATGTCTATCAATATATCTAAGAAAATATTTATTCGTAAACATTACTCAACTATTAAATATTCTTTATTTCTATATTTATTTCCTCACCATATGGGCCAATATTAATTTCATTCACAGCACCACAATTTGGACACGTAATTTTTAATATATGACGATTTGAATCTTCATTGTCTACCGAAAATCGAAATTTTTTTCCCCCACATTCTAAGCAAGTAATTTCCATATTAACTCCATAAATTATTATAATATGCTTTTATAGTTTTTCCATTAACTCAATTCTATTTATCAATGTTTAAGAATTTAATAACTTGCATTCTATTTCTATTAATTATCAATAAATATTCTATTAAAATTATTCAAAGCGTCAGAATATTCTTTCAATAATTTTATTGAAATATTATCAACCCCTTTCCCTTTTTCAGTTATAGTACCGTTATTAACAATCAATTGTATTTCTCTAACCTGTGAATGAGAAAACACATAAAATTCATCATTGTCCTTACCAGTAAGTAACCTGGGTTTGAAAAATACCCAATAATCAGGATCATCAGCACTTTCATTTTTATATTTTGGGAAATAGGATGTAACAAAGTTTTTTCCATTTTTACTTGTTTTCACTTCAATACGTAGGTATTTTTTTACTTTTTAAGTAAACTAATATATCTGTCCCTTTAGCATTCCCTAAAGTAATCGAGGCATCACAGCCCCTCAGGAGTAACTCAGATAGCACTCGATATTCTCCAGCAATCCCCAGCCTATGCTTTACATTTTGTTCCATATTACGTATCTCCTCATGTTCATGATCTGCTAATAATAATTCTTTAAACAGCCTGTTTGTATCTGAAAGATCATTTCAATACTATAGGCTATGTTACAAATACCTCCGTCAACATAACACCCAGTTGAGCTGCAAACCGTTAAGCTGGCGCAGTTTGTGCCTCAGTCGTAAACAGTATAACTCCGCTTATGAGCTAGAACAATCGAAAACTATTGTTCCCCATTCTCACGATCCTGCACAAACTGTGACAGTAGGTTTGTCTGCTCCAACTGCAGGTTATACTGCGCTGATCCCCCAGGCAGAAGAACCATTTTTCGAACCATGAGGAGAATTTCCATCGAACACCGAAAAATAGTCTCAAAGGAAAAGTGCGTTTGGCCGTAGCGTGGCCATTAATTGCGTTGGGTTGCGTGCAGGCCTTTGCGCGGCTGCGTGGCCAGGCGCTGGCCAGCGATAGGCCTTAGTGTAATTTCGATAAACTTTCGTTATCGAATTCCCTCTTCCCTTCCTTCTTCGAAGTCCCCAAAAAAGTGTCTGTATAACACCCAGTTGAGCTGCAAACCGTTAAGCTGGCGCTGTTTGTGCCTTAATCGTAAACAGTATAACTCCACTTATGAGCTAGAACAATCGAAAACTATTGTTCCCCATTCTCACGATCCTGCACAAACTGTGACAGTAGGTTTGTCAGTTCCAACTGCAGGTTATACAGCGTTTGTTCTCCAGGCATAAGAACCATTATTCGAACCATGAGGAGAATTTCCTTCGAATCCCCAAACATAGTCTCCACGGAAAAGTGCGTTTGGCCGTAGCGAGGCCATTGATTGCGTTGGGTTGCGTGTAGGCCTTTGCGCGGCTGCGCGGCCAGGCGCGGGCCAGCGTTCGGCCTCAGTGTTACTACGACAAGCCTTCGCTATGAAATTCCCTTTTCCTTCACCTCTTCGAAGCCCTAAAAAAATGTCTGTATAACATCCAATTGAGCTGCGTGGCGTTAAGTTGGCATGCGTTTGTGCTGTTACTCAACCAACAGTATATCACCAATTTCGCTCTCATCGCTCTCTTTTCAGCTACAGATCTCTTGGAACCAGTAGCACAAACCATGACAATAGCCACGACTGCTCCAATTGCGGGTTATGTAGCGACACTTAAACTTTTATGCCAGCAAAATGTTTATCAAGAATATTTTTAATTTCCACCTTTAGATTATTCTCAAAATCGTCATCAATTATTGTATACTTTGTTATTGGAATAAAATACTCTCCTTCATTCTCAAATTTTAACCCTTTAGATATCTCAGTAGAAAATTCTTTAGGAATTGAAACAGCAAAAATGAATTCGTCATAAATTAAATTAAATCCAACGAAAAAATATCCCTTATATGGTTTTTCTACATCAAAATACTGTCCCCAACCATAGGAATCAAACTGTTCGCCTCCGGCTTTCCAACTATAATTTGTATTTAAATTAAGATAATCAGTAATTTCTACTTTTATCAAAGCTATTTGCTTTTTCCATTTATCAAGTATACTAGCTGCATAACCTAAGTCTCTTTGATTAAACATCAACACTACCTCTTGACGACTTAATTTAAAATTTGGCGTACTATGTATAACTACCCCAGAAATATATCTAAGTATTTCATTGTTTATTGGATGGTCCTTATCAATATCCTCTTCAATTAACCTGCCTAACAAGCTTTCCCAGTAAACAATACGTATCAATTTATCTGAATATTCTTTTTGTACCTGCTCAACTACCTCAGTTTCAATATGATTCATTGGTATCAAATAAACTAATTTCGTAAACTTTTTTCTTTGCTTCTCCTTTTTTACAAAATCTGGATAGTCAAATATTTGAGTTTTTTCAAATTCTCTACTTTTACTTGTTTTTATTTCAAATAAGATTAAAGTCTCGGAATTTTCAATAATAATATCAGGTATGCCAATGTGCATACTTTTCTGTGTTTTAATATCATTGTATGCGATGCTATTAATCTCTTCTTCACTAAGGCCAATTTCTTTTAAGACAATGTTGAGTATATATTTTCTTCTTATTAGGTTGCACAGCAACTCGGTTACAGAATTCTCGTCTCCTCTTACAGCCTTATAAAGATAACTATCTGTCCTTTCCATTTTGCATCCTATATTTAACATTTACAGCATCTCTAAGAACCTGAATTTTTCGCCTACATAACATCCAATTGAGCTGCGTGGCGTTAAGTTGGCATGCGTTTGTGCTGCTACC